>JAIWNQ010000122.1 GCA_020216745.1 Candidatus Hydrogenedens sp. | reverse complement strand
TATTTTTAGATTTTCAAAGGTGCATTGCTCAATAACTGTGTAATAAGGTTTATCTCCGTCTACAGATATTCCTATTTCTGTACCTGTTCCCAAGAAACGGACATTTTTAATGTGCATTATGTTATTTCCACAATTGAGAAGAATGTAATCCTGTTGTGATGGAGAGGGAGGTCTAATATCAATAGAAAAAACATCTGAGTTTTCAGCACCATTTATTGTCCCAAATATAGTGGGTTTTTCTCCAGAACCAGAAATAGTGATACCACGTAAGACCGTATTGGATTTCAAATTTATAATTTCATGATAATCCCCAGGTAGAAGAATAATCGCTATTTTCATAGTGGTTTGTGGAGTATTTGAAATTGCATAATTTATAGTTTTCCATGGTTTCATTAAAGAGCCATTGTTAGTATTAATATCATCATTTCCATCCGGTGAAACATAATAGGAAGTCCATGGAGAATTTGAATCTATAGGATTTGTCTTCTGTAAATATTCTTCTAAATTGGTATATCCATCTAAATCTGCGTCCTCTTCCGCATCAGGGCGAGAAGGATTAAGTGTATAGTTAATTTCAAAGTCGTCAGACATTCCGTCTTCGTCCGAATCAATTTTTTGGTCAGAAGTCCCGTAACAATTTTCTATGCATAAGCTAATGCAATCACCATCATTATCAATCGAATTTTCTGGAGAGTTGATACATCCACTTTGGCATTGGTTTAATGGGGTAGTATCACAGTCAACAACAACTATCCTTTGAACTGAAGAAGAGTTCCCCATTGTGTCAGTCGCTTCATAGGTAATAGTATATGTGCCCGTTTGTGAGGTATTTACAGTCCCAGTAACTTTTACAGGAGCAACGTCAGATATAGAATCAGAAGTTACATATCCAGGGTCGTTCCATACAGTATTGCAAGGCAACGTGATTTTAGAGCTTCCGATAAGAGTAATATTGGGCCCATCACAATCAACAATAACTGTCCTTTGAACAGTAATATGATTTCTTGATTCATCAAATGCAGTATAGGTCAGAACGTAGATGCCAGTCTGTGAAAGATTTACTTCACCTTCTTTTGTTACATCAACGGTTGATGAACATGTATCGCTTGCATCGTATCCCGGGTCTGTCCATGCTGAGTTGCAAGGCAAAACTGTTGTAGTATCACCAATGAGATTTATTTGTGGTGGTGTTGTATCTACTACTTGTACAGTTCGCGTCGCTGTTACTGTATTACCTGCTGTATCTGTTGCTGTATAGGTAACTGTATAAGTTCCAATTTTATTTACATCTACTATGGTGTCTGAGTCATCAGTCACTGATACATCACCAACGCATGAATCTATTGCAGATGCTCCGGGATCTATAAATGTGTTATTGCACTCCACTGTAATGGGGTTGTTGCCAATGAGATTTATTTGTGGTGGTGTTGTATCTATTACTTGTACAGTTCGCGTCGCTGTTGCAGAAGTATATTCTTCGGTACCGTCTATACTATAGACGATTGTATATGAGCCAGGGTTATTAATATTCACATTATTGTCAACTTTGATTTTGTCAGTAATGTCATTTCCAGATGGGTCTTTAGCCGTTGCTCCTGGATCATTGAAATTATTAATACCACATTCTAATACTACTTCAGGAGGACCGATAAGAGTTATTTGTGGTTCTCCAGTTGAAGAAATAACAATAACAGTTCTTGTGACTTTTGTTATTTCACCTTGATTGTAGGGATTTATAATTGAATATGTAACTATATATTCTCCAGGTATATTTGGATTTATATTTGTACTATCTATATCTACGAGATCAGTTATATCAGTATTGCAACCATCTTTAGCTTCGAAACCAGGTTCTGTATAAGGTTCATTTACATTTAGATATAATGGATTATCGCCATAAAGCACAATTTTTGGAGGTGGAGCTGGAAATATTTCGAAGGCACCAGCATCAGGTTTACATTCCCCAAGATTTATACGGGGCATACGACGAATATCTTCATTAATTGCTCCGTATTCAATAGTTAATGAAATTGGGTCTCCAAGATTTACGGCAGGAGAGTCTAAAGTCAGATTTAAATCCCCAGGAGATGTTTCAGATGGATACTCCATAAAAAGAGGTTCTGTTTCAATGATATTAATTGTTGAAGGGGGAGGTGATGCAATTTTATCAAAGTTTTGTATTATTGAATTTCTAAGTAAAAGATATTCAATATTAATGGTTTCGTCGTAATTTATTTGTGGTATATTATTTCCATTATATGCCCAAATAATTGAGTTTAAAATTTCCAATGCTGAGGTAGAACCTTGTATATCAACAGTACTAATGTCACCACTGGAAGTTTTGAAGTTATCAGCCAATGTGCAATGAGTTAATTGAAGACTTGATTCGTTTGCAAAAATGGCAGACCCATTTCCCGAACAAGAATTTTTAGAGAAAACACAGTTTGTAAAACTCACTGAAGAGTTATCTATATAAACTGCACCTCCGTTTCCGTAAGCGGTGTTAGTATAAAACTGAGAACAAGAGATATAAACCGATGAATTAGTTATGGTTAATGCTCCTCCATCACCAATTATATTATTTCCATTTTCAAAAATAAGCCCATATATAGCAATATCATAAGCCGAAGTAATATTAAGAATTGGAGTTCCTACGTTTCCTGAGGCTTTGGTCGGAAGAATAATTAATTTTGTTGGATTTAGCCAAGGATTAATATCATTAACATTTGTTTCAGTTCCTGAAAAACCACCTCGGATGATAATATTGGATAAATCAGTTATTGAAACCCTTTCATTATATTCACCTGCTTTAATCCAAATCTCATCATAATTATTGGCTGAATTAATTGCATCTGTAATAGTATGGAAACCTGTCTCCCAAGAATTTCCATCGGGTGTGGAACTGTTAGGATTTACATAAATAATTTTGCCTGGGATATTAAACGCAGATAGATATTGGGTTGGTAGGGTTGGTAGATGTTCAGATTCGATGGAATGGCATCCCTGTAATGGAAAGTCTGTTGATTCTGTTATTCCAACAATACAGATATGAGTATCGCTTGCAGTTCCTATTGAGAGTGCAGTGTCGCTTAAACTACCGCCTAAAAATGTTCCCCATGTTGGAGTAATTGTAGAATTAGAACTATTCCATTGCAATCTCCAAATCATTGCGTCATAATAATTATTGTATAACCCATTATTTAGTAAAGTATTGAATGGATTTGAAGTGAAGGTAGGATTATCCCATGAAAAATTTTCAAAATTACTATTGGTATAACCTGCAATGAAAAATTCATTGTAAAACTTATCTGGTGTTTTTATATCAGTTAATATATCTGTTCCATTACCGAACACATAGTATGTACCAACAACTTTTTGTGTTAAATCAGGATTTATTACAGTTAGGAAGGGATGCGTTTGGTTATCTATCTTTTCAGGGACGGCTGACTTTGGGTTGGGTATATCATTAGAGTATGTATTACCTGCTAAACAAAGGGTATCATAGTAAATTAGAATACCTCCTTCTAAGATGTCGTCATACGAACCTCCAAAAAAGAAAGAGGATAACAAATTAACATTTGGATTAGTTGTTTCGGTTAAATATGAATAATGCTGAACAAAAATATCTTTTCCCTGAATTTGAGATTCAGGTATCGCTGGTGTAAAAACTGGATAGCCTATAGATGTGTTGCCACAAAGGTATACATATTCTGAGTTTGCTTCAATATCTTTGACTTCGAGTTCACCTGCATTTAACTTTGTCATATATTTACATTCTAATGGGTTTAGAGTCATTATTCCCCAAAAGCCATCAGCGGAAAGGACTTCTTTTGTTCCTGTTTG
Source organism: Candidatus Hydrogenedens sp. (assembly GCA_020216745.1). Lineage (GTDB taxonomy): Bacteria > Hydrogenedentota > Hydrogenedentia > Hydrogenedentales > Hydrogenedentaceae > Hydrogenedens. The sequence continues at coordinate 6,157 of JAIWNQ010000122.1, read as the reverse complement.
TGTAGAATTAACTAATTGTAAATCTGTAGAGCTTGTGTTTCCCGCAAAGAACAAGTAATTTTCGTTGATTGTTATATCCTCAATCGAATCATATCCTGTTCCGCCAATGAGTGTAGAAAATGTTATTTTTAAGTCTTTATCAAGTATAGTTAAGAAACCATCAAATTCGCCTGAAGTACCATTTATATTCAAATTGGTATTAAAAGGGGGAATAGAATTGCTGATGGGAAAGTTTGTTGAATTTGTTTTTCCAGCAACAATAATATGATTGTTTATAAAATCAGAGTGATGATTTATTGCATTTATATAATCATTGCTGTTTCCATTTAAAAATGTAATATCATGTGCCTTCCCTATAGTCGGTGATAACTTACATAAGAACACAGCAATATCAATACCTTCCGTTTTAGGTAATTCAGCAGATACGCCAATTATTGAAATATCAGTAATACTATTATAGTAATCTAAATATACTCTACTGAATAATGATTGTGGTTTATTAGCATTGGGCACAAACATATAAGTGGAAAGTGTGAGAATTGGGTCTATCACCAGTTCTAAATTTTGGTCATATTTTTCAACAATAATCTGATATGTATTTCCACCTATATTGGAAAAGTAGGCGTTTTGTAAAGATGAGGTTTCTATGTTTTTATATGAAGATTGATAAATCTTAGGGATACTAAAATTAATTGTGTAACCAGTGTCGTTTGTTATAGTTAGATTATTATTATCTAAATATGTAATTACATTTCCCCCTTTAATTTCCCATGTTATTTGATTTATGTCAGCTTGGGGGTTCACAATAAAATCGAATTCTAATTTTTTATTTTGGAAATAAAACTCAAGGTCAATTCCATCATACACATTCGGGGTGCAAATTTTTTCATAAGCACAACTATCAACTATCCACGTTTCAGGTTGATTTCCAGAGTAACAATTGTATTTAATGTCAGTTGGTTTACTCCCATAAATAACATCTGCATGACTGTTTAAGAATATTATTTCAATAGGGTCTGTAAACTTATTTTTTGATGAATCCCATATCCATATTTTCAAATTATCTTTTGAAATTTCAAAGTATTGATTATTAGAGAAAGCAAAATAACGATGAAAATTTTCTGATGGGAGAAAGTAATTATCAAGGATGGAGTCATTGGTTATATTTTGATAATTAATAGCAAAAGAAAAGAGAGGGAAAAGAAGTAAGATTATTGTCTGGTAAATTCCTATTAAAATCCATTTTCTTTTTGTACCCATGTTATATTCCATCATCAATTTTTATACCCTAATTATATCTTATTTCAAACAGTTTTTGTATACTATTATAATTATGCCACAAAATAAAATTATTTTCACTAAAAATTTTAAGGATAGATAATATTTAAATATACTATCTATCCTTAATTTTACCATAAAAAGTATAAAATAGGTATTATTTTTCTAATTTAGATTTAATTTTAGCCCATTCATCTTTGAGGGTAACTATTCTGTTAAATACCATCATTTCTGGTGTTGTGTCTGGGTCGACAGAGAAATATCCCTGTCGTTCAAATTGTATTTTATCACCAATTTTTAGTTTTTTTAGTTCAGGTTCTAACTTACAATTTGTCATTACAGTTAATGAATTAGGGTTTATATTGCTTCTCCAATCTAAACCTTCTGGGACATCGTTAGGGTCGGGTTTTAAGAAAAGATGGTCATATAATCGAATTTCTGCGTTAAAGGCATGATGTGCAGATACCCAATGTAAAGTTGCTTTTACTTTTCTACCGTCTGGTGCATTGCCTCCCTTTGTATTTGGGTCATAAGTACAATGTAATTCAATAATATTTCCATTTTTATCTTTTATTACATCTGTGCATTTTATAAAATAAGCATATCTTAATCGTACTTCTTTGCCAGGCGCCAATCTGTAAAATTTAGGGTGTGGATTTTCCATAAAATCATCTTGTTCAATGTATATCACTTTTGAGAATGGAACTTTTCTTGTCCCCGCTGTGGGGTCTTCTGGATTATTTATTGCATCCATTTCTTCGACAAGATCATCAGGATAATTGTCAATAACTACCTTTAGAGGTTTTAATACAGCCATATATCTATTTGCTTTTTTGTTTAAGTCCTCGCGGATACAATATTCAAGTAATGCTATATCTACAGTATTATCTGCTTTAGCAACACCAATCAATTTGCAAAACTGGCGAATGGATTCTGGTGTATATCCTCTTCTTCTTAAACCTGATATTGTGGGCATTCTCGGGTCATCCCAACCCCGCACATATCCTTCACGCACAAGTTCAAGGAGTCTTCTTTTACTCATAACGGTATATGTAAGGTTTAGTCTGGCAAATTCAATTTGACGTGGAGCATATATGCCTAATTCTTTTATAAACCAGTCATAAAGAGGTCGATGGTCTTCAAACTCCAGAGTGCAAATGGAATGCGTAATTCCTTCGATGGAATCTGATTGTCCATGTGCAAAATCATACATAGGATAAATACACCATTTGTCTCCTGTTCGTGGATGTGTTGCCCGTATAATACGATACATTACGGGGTCACGCATATTTAAATTGGGCGAAGCCATGTCAATTTTCGCACGGAGTGTCCTTGAACCATCTGGAAATTCTCCTGCTCTCATTCTCTGGAAAAGGTCTAAATTTTCCTCAATAGACCTATTGCGATATGGGCTTTCTTTTCCTGGTTCGGTTAATGTCCCTCGGTAAGCCCTTACTTCTTCAGGAGATAAATCGCAAACATAAGCTTTTCCTTTTTTAATTAAATCGATTGCCCATTCATAAAGCTGTTCAAAATAATCTGATGCGTAATATTCGTGTTTCCCCCAGTCAAAACCTAACCATTTTACATCTTCACGAATAGCATCAATGTATTCTTGTTCTTCTTTTAGTGGGTTGGTATCGTCATATCGCAAATGACATCTGCCTTTGTATTCTTCTGCAAGTCCAAAATTTAGGCATATTGATTTAGCATGACCAATATGAAGATACCCATTGGGTTCAGGTGGAAAACGTGTAACAACACCTTTATATCTTCCTGTTTTTAAGTCTTCATCAATAATTTGGTGGATAAAATCTTTACCACCACTTTCTTTATTTTCTTCATTATTTGTATATGAATTATCGGACATAAAAAATACTCCATTAGTTATTTTTTGATTTTCTGTGACGGAAAGTGTGATATTAGAACAGAACTTGGTATATATTATCTCTTTTTACAACAATATTTCTCAACTACATAATTTATTTGAGATGTAAATTTATATCAAAAACACACCGTTATAATTAGAAACTAAAAGGGAGTTAAGAGTATAATAATATATAGATGTAAATGGTCATATAAGAAAATATAAATTTTTATTAGAAAGGAAACATATATGTGGACACCAGGAATGGGTGAGTTATTTATAATCCTTATTATAGTTCTTGTCTTGTTCGGTGGAAATAAGATAGCTGGATTAGGACGTTCTTTAGGGACAGCCATCGCAGAGTTTAAAGATGCAGTAAAAGGAGGAGAGGAAACAAAAAAGGAAAGTATAGAAGAGAACAAAAAAGAGGAAAACTCATAAATTGTGAGTTTTGGGAGAAGAACTATGATTTCTGAAGAATTACTGAAAATTTTGGTTTGTCCTGAGACAAAGCAACCATTAAGTTTAGTTGATGATGATTTGTTGAAGAAGATTAATAAAGCAATTCATCAGGGAAAAGTAGTGAATAGGGATGGAAATCCAGTAAATGAAAGCTTAGATGGTGGTTTAATTAGAGAAGACAAAAAAATTGTATATCCAATAATTAAAGATTTACCTTTCTTAAGAATTGGCGATGGAATTGAGTTAGAAAAGAATCGTATATCCTAATAGACTAATTTTTATGACCCTGCCCCAAAAATCAAAATCTGTTATATTGCTAAGAAAGATTATCAATAGTTTTAAAATTTCTATAATCAATCGTATTTTTACGGGCTTAATAGTTATAATTCCTTTGGGCGTTACCTTTTATGTGGTGCAGTTTCTTTATTTTTTGTTATCTAACAAATTAGGCCCGCTTACAAAAAAAGTTTTTTACAATGTCCCTGAATATTTCGTTCCAGGTATTTCGTTAGTACTTATAATATTGGGGATTTTCTTTTTAGGTCTATTGACTAATATGTATGTTGGGCGGAAACTCTTTTATTTGTTTGAAAGCATTTTGGAGCGCATACCATTTATAAAAACGATATATAACGCTACAAAACAAATTGTAGCAGTATTCACGAAAGCAAAAGAAGAAAAAGATAAGTCAGGACCTGCAATATTTATTGATTTTCCCTTTCCAGGTGTGAAAAACATAGCATTGGTTACAAACAATATTGAGATTGAAGGTTTAGGTTCTTTTACGACCGTATTTGTTCCGACAACACCAAACCCAACGAGTGGATATTTTGAGTTAGTTCCTCAAGATAGTGTAAGTGGTGAAGTAGAAATCCCAATGGATGAAATTGTGACGATGCTCCTGTCGGGAGGAGTTGTAACTCCAGAGATATTAAAAGTGAAATCGGATACAACCCAAGAGATTCAGAAAATAGATGAGTATGATGCAGAGTGACATACAAATAAAGAAGAAAAGGCTCCCTAAAATTATGGGGAGGATAAGGCGATATTTTTTAGCTGGAATATTAGTAATAGTTCCATTAGGTTTAACATTCTTAATTTTAAGATTTATATATTATTTTACTGTAGGTAGGGTTACACCTTATGTAAATCAATGGTTTCCAGAGTATCCGCATTATTTAATTGCTCCTATTTCAATTATATTAATTGTTATTTTTGTTTATTTAGTTGGTCTGTTTTCAAGCTTCTTCTTGGTTCGTCAGTTTTTAAATCTATTTGAGATGTTTATTAAGAGAATACCGTTTGTAAAAACTATCTATAAATCTGCGAAACAAATGACAGTAAGTTTTATAGAACAGTTTTCATCAAATTATACACGCTCTATCGTTATTATACCTTTTCCTCATGATAATATTTATACAATGGGACTTTTGTTGGGAAAAATCAAATTGCCTGAAGGAGGAGAATATTATAGGGTGTTCATTCCTACTACACCAAATATTAGTGTTGGTATTTTACAGTTTTATCCTTCGGAAAAAATTTATAAGTGTCCTATTACTATGGAACAAGCTATTGAAATCATTGTTTCTTCAGGTGCATCTATTCCTGTTAAACTTTCAGTACAACCTCTCCAGAAAGAACAAAAACATTAAAACAATAGTTTGTTACTTTTCTAAAAAGCAAGACGGTAGACGTTGGAGTAAGTTATTTATAAAATCATGATGTGAATGATATATATCTATTTTCCGTTTATCATTTTCTATATGATAAAAATACATAAAGATGGTTTCAGGGGGAATAATATTTATTATTCTGTCTGCCCATTCTATGAGACAAACTAAATTATCACTTAACCATTCTTCAGAACCAATATCAATAATTTCTTTTGCATCTTTTATCCGATAACAATCAAGATGTAGGACCTTCGGTGGGTTCCCATACTGATTCATAATTGTGAATGTAGGACTATGAACCCAACAATCGCCACATAGTGCTTTTACAACCCCTTTCACAAAGCACGTTTTTCCAGTAGCTAAATCTCCAATAAGTGCAACTTTTGAGTTTGAATTTAAGCATTTGGCAAAATGATGTCCTAATTCTTCAGTCTGTTCGGGGGAAGAAGTAATTATTGTGATATATGCATTATTGGAAGAGGTTATCATACAGCTTTTGATATAACTTTGCTTGTTTATCCCAAGAGAAATCTTGTTTCATTCCGTTAATTCTTATACTACTTAGTATATCTTTATTTTGGAATAGGTCAATTGCATTTTTTACACTTCTAATAATACTTTTCGGAGTAAGTGCTCTGAAAGTAATACCTGTTGCACATTTATTTCGAATGTTATCTGATGTTATATTTGTAACAGAATCTGCTAATCCACCGACTTTACGAACAATGGGAATAGTACCATATGCAAATGCATATAGTTGAGTAAGTCCGCAGGGTTCATATCTTGATGGCATGAGGGTAAAATCACTACCTGCAATAATTTGATGAGATAATTCGGCGTTGTAACCGAGGACAGTTCTTATTTTTTTAGGGAATAA
>JAIWNQ010000121.1 GCA_020216745.1 Candidatus Hydrogenedens sp. | reverse complement strand
TGATGAAATTTCTTTTAGCTGTGTTTCATATTTTGGGTCTCCTGAACCGAGAATAATCATTTGTAGGTCAAGTTGAAGTAATTCAGGTAGAGATTGAATAAGTATATCAATCCCTTTTTGCCAGTAAAGACGGCTTATAATTCCAATAAGAGGGACATTTTGTTCTGGAAGGTTGACTTTTTTCAATAAAGAGGATTTACATATTTCTTTATTTGCAAGAGTATCTTTAGAATAGTTAGTCTCAATATATTTATCATTTTTAGGGCTCCATATGGAATAATCAACACCATTAAGGATACCTGACAAGTCGTCTGACCGCAACCGAAGTATATTATCCAATCCGAAACCATATTCTAAAGTTTGTATCTCTATTGCATAAGTTGGGCTTACAGTATTTATTTTATCTGCAAGAAGTATCCCACCTTTTAATAGGTTCATGTCTCCATAATGTTCAAAACAATTGGAGTTAAAAAATTCGCCAGGTAGTCCTGTAGAAGTGTATCTTGAGCCTGGGTATCTTCCCTGGAATGCAAGGTTATGGATGGTTAAAAGTGTGTTTGTGTTCTGCCAGAAAGGATTATGTTCAAGTTGAATAAGGAGGAAAGGTAATATAGCTGAGGTAGCCCAGTCATTACAGTGAATAATATCTGGTTTCCATTGTATTTGTTCCATGGCATCTAATACAGCATTGCAAAAGAGAGAGAACCTCCGTGGGTTATCTTCATATTCCCAGTCACCATAGCCGTAAACATAATCTCTTCCGAATAGTTCTTCGTGCTCAATCAGATATAAGGGAATAGTTGTTCCTGGAATATTTGTTTCTAAAAATTTGGCTTGATAGGAATTTTTTGATACATCAAACAAACATGGTTTATTTTGGGTAATTGTTTCTTTGATATTAATAGATTTGTATTTAGGTAGTGCTACTCTAATATCTATACCTATGTTATTTAATGTTTTTGGAAGTGCATAAGCAACTTCAGCAAGTCCACCAGTAGAAACTAAGGGACTTAGTTCAGCTGTAACGTATAAAACACGCATTACAAATCCTTTAATATTTATTTAATGAGGAATGGGTCTGTTTCATTAGTGATAATCGTTTCAAGTAAAGGTAATCGTTTATTTAAATATTCCTTTATTGCTTGTACAATAGGATATTCTGTGCCAAAATGGCCAGCATCAATTATAGCAATTTCTTTATCGAGGGCTTCTAATGCTTGATGGTATTTAACATCTCCCGTAACAAGGACATCAATGTTCTCTCGTAGTTTTTGAATTTCACTTCCTCCACTGCCTCCAATCACCGCTACTTTTTTTATCTCTTTATTTGGATTCCCGACAATGCGTACAGAGTTTAATCCTAATTGATTTTTGACAAATGTAGAAAATATTTCTAATGTAGTAGGTGTTTCTAAATCACCGACAATACCTAATGATATTTTAGAATTTTGATTATGAACAGGATAAATATCATAGGCAACTTCTTCATAGGGGTGAGCATCCAATAATGCTTCAATGACATTATTTAGATGTTCTGTCGGTACAATAACTTCAAATCGTTCCTCTGCCTCTTCATTTATTGAACCTACTTTACCGATAAATGGATTTGCTTTATCAGACGGCAAAAACGTTCCTGTGCCAGAAGTACTAAATGAACAATAAGCATATTCGCCGATTACTCCTGCTCCATGAGAACATACCGCTTCTCTTACTATTTCAAGATGAGTTTTTGGAACAAAGGTGACTAACTTAAAAATAGACGCATGTTCTACGGGAAGTAATCCTCTGGTATTGATAAGATTTAATTTCTGGGCTAATACATAGTTTAAACCTTTATTAGCAACGTCGAGATTTGTATGGCAGACATAACAAGCAATGTTATTTTGGATAAGTTGGACAATTCTTTTTTGATAAGGGCGTTCCCAGATAATTTTATAAAGAGGAGTATGGATAATTGGATGGTGTGAAATTATCAGATTTACTTTTTGTCGAATTGCTTCTTCAACAATAGTATCAGTAATAGTTAGGCATATGAGAACTTTATTAAGTTTCCAGTTGGAAGAACCTAAAACTAAACCTACGTTATCATTAGGGTACGCAAGTTTTAATGGAGCCCATTCTTCCATGAGTTTGCAAATATCATAAATATAAATACCTGACATACTCAGATTCCTCTCACTTATCACTCCTATAAATAGAATGTATAAAATTATTTTAATTGTTTTGTTGAGATAACTCAAAACTGATAGCGGTATAACCTACGACAGAACTGTAATCTCCTGATGTTTTTCCGCTCGTAGAATAATCGAGAACGTTAACAGAATAATTTCCAAAAGTAGAAGCAAATCCCATAGCTAAAACAACTGCTGAAGAACCACACATGGAGCATAATCCATCTTTGATGCCATTTATAACTTTATTAGGGTCTTTACTTGCAATAGATTGAATTGTATTATTATCTATTTCATTTGCTTGAGGTTCTGGTAAATAATGGGATAAATCTGTTGAAGCAATAAGCAAATCTTTTTTATCGGTTAGAGAGGCAAGTATCTCACCATATTCATAATATTCCTTAGAGCATTCGTTCCCTAATAAAATAGGAACAATTGGTACAATACCATTACTGACGAAGAGGAAAGGGAGCATGACTTCAAGGCAGTGCTCATATAAATGCGAGTAATTAATTATACATGGCAATTTTTCTTTCATCTCTTCATAAAAGGAAATGTCAACAGGAAATTCTCCTAATGGTGTGGTAAAACACTCATAATCACAAATAGCAAGCCCATCAAATAAGTAGCGATGAGACCTGCCAATAATAAGAACGCGATTAATTTTTTGCTCGCGTATTCTTGCAAAAGCAAAACCTGCAGTGGGTCCTGAGTACATATACCCTGCATGAGGTGCAATAATAGCTAACACTTTATCTGTTGAAGGCTTTGTCTTTGCTTGTTCTATGTAAAGACTTGCTTGTGCTAAAAGTAATTTTGGGTCTTTAGGATAAAACTGACCACTGACCGCAGGGGCTCTTTTTGACATATATTATCCCTCAATTTACACTTTTATATAGTAATTATTATACTATAATTAAATAAAAAAAATAGCCTAGTTTAATAGTAGTGTGAGGTTTATTATGTCAATGTATAACAAAATGTTTTTATTTGCGTTAGTATTATTTTCTGGTTGCAGTGATTCTTGTTTTGACCTTGCAATGAAAGGTGATTATTTAACATTAGAAAAAATGTTATTGAATGAACCCAAGATTATTTATAGCAAAGACACGTTAGGCAAAAATCTGTTACATTATGCTGTTTGTAGCGGAAGTAAGGAAACTATGGAACTACTTTATAGATATGGTATTGACATGAATGTGCAGGATAAAACGGGAATGACACCTCTTCATGTATGTGCGATGTGGGATTTAAAAGGACCAGCAAGATGGCTGGTACAGCATGGTGCAGATATTAAGAAAAAAGATAAATTTGGTGATACCGTTTTACATACTTCAGCAGTATTTGGGGCGGTATCGGTCGGAAAATACTTTTTAGAAATAGGATTGAGCAACGACGAGAAAAATAATCAAGGATTTACAGCAATGCAATTAGCAAATGAATATAGAAATAGTGATTGGTTAAGGGAATTAGTAAAAGACAATAATGAGCAATAAAGATAATAATAGTAAAAATAATTTGCCACATGTAGAAATTTATACCGATGGTGGATGTATTCCAAATCCAGGTAAGGGTGCTTGGTCTGCTATTTTGATATATGGTGATAAAGAAAAGGTTATCAGTGGAAGTGAAGAAAATACGACAAATAACCGAATGGAATTGAGAGCTGCGGTAGAGGCACTGAAAGCCTTGAAACGAAAATGCGAAGTTATTGTATATACAGATTCAGAATATTTAAAAAAGGGGATGACAGAATGGTTGCCTAAATGGATGGATAATGGATGGAAAACAACTAAAGGTGACGTGAAAAATGCTGATTTATGGTTTGAATTGAAATCGCTGATAGATAGACATATTGTAACGTGGAAATGGATAAAAGGTCATAGTAAAAATGTACAAAATGAGAGATGTGACGATATCGTTAAAAGAATAATAAAAAATAAAGAATGATGAACTAATAAGGAAACAATAGATGAAAGAAAGAACAGCAGTAATTAAGTCTCGTGAGCGACTTTTATCATTGGTTTTACCATTTATAGTTGGTTTTGGTGGATTATTTATAACTCAAGAGATTATAACTTCGGAGTTGATGAAATATATTGCGGGTGCTATTTCTATTGTCATTCCTCCTTTCTTTACCATCCTTTTTTTAAGTAAATACCATACAACATTTATAGAAAGAGTTTTTTTAGTATTAGGCATAATATTATTGGTATCAGCAGGTTTTTGGGTACTTACAGGCACTACATTAAATCCTTATTGGTATGAGTCATTACCTGAGGGAATACGTAGGATATCTGAAATGATAGGGATTGGCAGTTTCCTTTTAGGGATGTTAATGTTTGCAATTATATTAGTTCGTCGAAGTGAAAATATCGAAGAGATTGCTGAACGGTTTAAGGTGTTGACGGAACATATCTCAGAAGGATTTGTTTTAAGCAGTCCTGATGGCACCATCGTAGATGTAAATGAGCAATTTTGTAGATTCTTATCGGTATCCAAGAAAGAAATTATTGGGATGTCTGTGTTAGAAATGGCAAGAAAGTATAATGTGCAGGAAATAGGTAGAAAATGGTTAACAAGAGGATATGGAATTAGTGGAGAGTATGAGATAGAAATAGATATTAACCAGCAAAGAAAATATTTCTGGATTCATGGAACACCTATTTTTGATAGAAAAGGTCGACACAAAGCAATTCTTGCCACAGTAAAGGACATAACGGAGTTGAAAGTATTGTCAGAGAAGGTGCGAAAGCATGCAGAGGAACTGGAAAAAATAGCGGAGGAAAAAACACGGAAATTAAGAGAATCCGAAGAGAATTTGAGACAACTTATATTGACAATGAATGAGGGGTTTGTATTGCTTGATAGTCAGCACAAAATAATAATGGTGAATGACTGTTTTTGTTCAATGCTCAATAGCGAAAGAGAACAGATTATAGGAAAGAGTATATATGAATTATTAGATAAAATAAATCTGGTCAAATTACTATCTATACTCGATGCTTCTGGTGTCGAACGACGAAAAGAAGTCAATTTTTTATGTTGTGGGTACAAAGAAGTGCCAACCTTAGTTTCTGTATCCATAATTCCAGCTGACAATGAGAATGAATACAAGTATTCTTTGGTTATTTCGGATTTAAGACAGCAAAAGAAGATGCAAAATGAGTTGGAAGAAAGGACAAAACAATTAGAAAAACTTAATGAAGAATTAAGACAATATGGGAAAAACAAAGATGCTTTCCTTTCAAATGTTAGTCATGAATTAAGGACGCCCATAAGTACAATTCAAGGTTACATAGAAATGCTATTATCCTCTTCTTTGGGTCCATTAACTCCAAATCAGGAGCATTCTATAAAAACAATGCAAAGGAATACCCAACGATTATTAAGAATGGTAAATGAGATGATAGAGTTTAGCAGAATGGAGATTAAAGGACTCCAAATAAGAAAGAAACTATTTTCTATAAATGAACTTATGGAAGAAAATATATCATTTATTAGACCAAAAGTGATTGCTAAACAGCTGGAATTAAAGTGGTTAAATGGAGATAATGATATATATGTATGGGCAGATAGAGAAAAAATAAGTCAGGTTATCGGTATATTATTAAATAATGCAGTTAAATTTACAGAAATAAGTGGTTGCGTAGAGATTTCAGCTAATATAAGGGAGGGCACAACATTAGAAATATCCGTTTCAGATACAGGAATTGGTATTCCACCTGAATTCCACGAAAAAATATTTGAAAAGTTTTTCCAGGTGGATAGTTCTCCTACACGAAAGTATGAAGGAACAGGAATTGGTCTGGCAGTTGCTAAAGGAATTGTAGATGCTCATCACGGGAAGATAGAAGTTTATAGTGTCCCTGGGAAAGGAAGTAAATTTACAGTAATTTTACCTGATAGTATTTTTAATGTTATGGAAGAAATAAAAGGAGAACAGATTACAAATAAAATAATTTTAGTAGACAATGAAACTGCTTTATATAACGCTTTATCAAGTATAGATGTCAAAATACAAAGTAAAATGGAAAGAGTAAAAAATATTTATGAATTAACACGTATGGTTACTGAAAAACAACCAGATTTGATTTTAATAAATACATACGAACAGGAAGCAGAACCTATTTTATCCTTGGTACATAAGATTGAAGAAGAATATGTTTTTGAAGGTATTGACATAATAATATTAATTGACGAAACAATAAAGATTAGTACTGATTATGTAAGGCATATAAATGAAAAAATATGCTTTTTAGAAAAGCCATTTTCTGCAAAATCGTTAATTGAATTAATAAATAGAATATCATCGGGTGAAAGAGTAGAAACACTATCACTACCTGAAAAAACAGATCATAAAAAAGAGAGGTTGATTTTAGTTTATGAGCCTGAAAATATGTTGAGAGAATTTATAAATTGGGCATTAAGTGATAACGGCGAGAATTGTATCTTTTTAGAAAAATATATCGATATTGTGACGTGGATAGAGAAGTTTAAACCTTATGCAATAATTATAGATTTGGACGACTTAACGAAAGAAGAAAAGGACAAGTTACACGATTTAGAAGAAAAGAATGGATTTAAACTTATATATATTTTATCAGGAAATAATTTGAGATTTGAAGATTCACCATATCAGCTAAAAGGTAAAATATTGAATAAACCGTTTCTTATTGGAATGTTGATGGAATTGTTAAAAAAAGAAAACACTGAAGAAATAACAACAAGTAAGAATTAGTTATATGCCGAGAATAAAGTTAAAAAAATATTCAAGAAGAGATTTTTTAACTCATTCTTTTGTAATGGTAACTGGTGCAACAAGGATAAAGAAAACAACACCAAAAAATGAGGATACAACACCGATTAGTGAGTTATGTTTAGATGTGAATAATAATAAGATATTATTACAAGAATATGCTGATTTAGTTCGTTCACCTGCCAGTTTAGTAAAGATGATGTTGATGTATCTTGTAGCACAAAAAGTTAATACAGGTAAAGTTGAACTTAATGAGATAGTCAAAGTAAAGAAAACTATATATCCACAGAACATGATGGATATTATTATAGCCTCTGATAAGGAATATCAATTGTCTTGGTTAATGGATGCGATTGCTATAATATCCTCTAATACATCAGCAGAATTGATAGCACAGACATTATGGAAATCCAAAGAAGAATGTATTCAAGAGATGAATGATATGGCAAAAAAATTAGGTATGAAATCGACAGTATATCACACTGTTAATGGTTACCCTGTTAAATCTGGTCTCGATTTAGACAAAACAACAGCCAATGACATTTCAATACTTGCCAAAGAGTGCTGTAAATATCCATTAATTTTGTCATGGACATCAAAGAAGAAGCTTATTCTCGAAAAGGAAGGAATTGAGAGAGATAATACGAATGAGTTGTTATTTTTAACAGTCGGTTGCGATGGGATAAAAACGGGATATACGAAATCTGCTGGGCACTGTATCGTTGCTACTGCAAAAAGAGCAAATAAAAGGTTGATAAGTGTTGTATTAGGGGCTAAAAAGTCTTCAGAAAGGTTTAGGATTGCAAATAACTTATTGGAAATAGGTTTTGCTGAAATTGAGTAGTTTATTTTCTTACTCAGGCAAACAAAAACCATCTTCACTATCAGAGCAAACGCGATAACCGCCGACATTAAATAGTTGTATAAGTCGTAGTAACTCTGGTAGGGTTATTGTCCAATAAGGGGGGAGGTAATCAGAAGTATGCCTAACACAATTTTGGTCTCCAGTACCTAATCCAAAAAAGTCTTCTCCTGTTATGTCACAGTGATACGAACCAGAGTTGAATATCTGAATAACCCTTAATAGTTCTGGTAATGAAATAGTATAGTCATGGTTTATGTCCGCAGAATGATAATCGTTCATTTCTCCTTCTGGATTTTGTCCTTCGGCATTATTACATGAATATGTGTTAAATATTAGTTTCCACGATTCAAGATAACCTCTTCCACCCGTTTGTGAGTCCACGATACGCAATGTCCACATCCCGTAGATATTTTCACCTTTTAAAACGCCCAGAAATCCTATAGGTTTATAACTTCCAGCGAAAGGATTTGTTCCTTCAGTAATGCTAATTTCTGCATAATCATCAAAAAATACATTATCTAATATGGTTCCTCCTTGTGAAGGATAAATCATTAAAAATAATTCTGTTCCTGCTGGGGAAATAAGTTGAATTAATATTTGTCGTAAATCATCATGGGTAAGGGAAATGTTAATGATAATATCGTTTAATGTGCCTTCAATTGGTACAAAAATATAGTAAATATTTTGTGCCATGTCCATTAGAAGACTGTGGGTTTCTAAACCCTGAATTTCCAAGTTACATGGAGAATTTAGACTACCTTCACCATCACCTTCTCCTTCAATGTTACCTTCGGATGCGTTCCCTTCACCTTCTGCGATTATTCCTTCTGTTGTGCCATCAACAGAACCTTCAGTTATCCCTTCTAATATACCTTCATTGTTGCCTTCTATATTTCCTTCTCCTTCTATATTTCCCTCTTCATTCCCTCCTTCTGTTCCTCCTTCAAGAGTCCCTTCCGTTTGAGAAATTACATTTAATTTAAATGGTGAAGAAAAAACAGTTCCTTGTGAATCAGAAACTCTACAACGATAGAATCCAGCAGAGCTTAAATTTATATTTCTTAATGTTAACATGGGGCTATTAGAGTAAAGAATGGGGGTATATTCTTCACCTGAAGAACTCTTAAATTGCCATTGATAGTTAACGGTGCCAATGTATCCAGAAATTCCAATAACAAATGTTGTGGAACTTCCTTCATTTAAGGTGCGTTCAATAGGTGCAATTAACCAGACGCGCAATCCTTCACCTTCAAAGGAGCCTTCAGGTGTACCTTCTATATTTCCACCTTCTGTTTGTCCTTCTCCTTCTGTTAAGGGAGATGAGACATCGATACTTGCTAAGAAACCATCTGAACTACCACCAGCAAAGGTCGTCTGATATGTTCCTGATGTTATAGGTAAAATGGTAGAGGCAGTTTCACCGACCATATACATTACATTAGAACTTGTAATAAATAGTGCTCTTGCTTTTTCTTCATTATTTCCTCCGTAGTATGTGCTGTATTGAAGCAAACTTCCGTTTTGATTAAAGCATGAAAAGAAAGCATCTTGATTCCCTCCATAATTAGGTTGTAAAGTTCCATAAATTACGGGGAAATCTCCAGAATATGTATATCCTACAACATACACACGAGAGGTACTATCCAATGAAATGCCAAGACTTGATTCTGTTTTGCTACCGCCTAAGTAACTACTGAACACGATTTGATTTAGTGACGGATTTAATTTTGTTACAAATGCATCTTTTTCACCCCCTCCATAACTTACTTGGAATGAAGAAATGGTAACAGGAAAATTTGATGATGAGGTTTCTCCTGTTATGTATATGTTTCCATTGGAGTCTAAACACAAATCATTACATAAATCAGCTAAATTTCCGCCGATGAACGTTGAGGCAATGAGAGACGTATCTTCAGCGGATAATGTCATAATAAACGAATCATAATATCCCCCTCTGTAGTTTGGTTGTATTGTTCCTGAAGTAGTCGGGAAATTCTGAGATGATGTATATCCTCCTAAAATAAATGTATTGTTATAATACCTTACTGTTTTACATAAATCTATTCCAGAAGTGCCAATGTAACCACTCCATAATAAATTTAATGAAGAACCATATTTCACCAAAAAACCATCTAAACCACCTCCGCCGAATGTTAAATTTAAATTAGAATCTTCTACGACAGGAAAATCATTGGATTGTGTCCA
>JAIWNQ010000120.1 GCA_020216745.1 Candidatus Hydrogenedens sp. | reverse complement strand
ACCTGTTAATATCACTTGCTGATTTGGCAAAATATCAAGAGACATGATACTTTCATCTACACTTCCACCGATATAGGAACTATATATTAAATTTTGTCCAGTAGAACTTAGTTTTACAAAAAAGCTGTCACGATTCCCTCTTTTTTGATTTTGATATGCATTTGCGGTAATAGGAAAATCCGAAGAGGATGTAATACCTGCTATGTAAATGTTGCGATAAGAGTCAATTTCTAAACATGTTGGACTGTCATCACCAGAACCGCCTAAAAATGTGGAGAATAAAATCTGGTTTGCAGTAGGGTTCATCTTTGTTACAAATATATCTCCTGTTATATCACCACCTAAAAAATTACTTTGAAACACCCCATAACTTGTTGGAAAATTAGGAGATTTAGTTTCACCAATTAGATATATATTCCCTGCGGAGTCTACTTTTACATCAATAATTTTATCGGTATTATTACCACCAAGATATGTTCCAGCAAGCAACGTAGGGTCTAATATTAGTGGATAATTGGGGTTAAAATTTGAGTCAGATAGATTAAAGTTAATTCCATTATCATTGAGAATTTTAATTGGAATAGTTCTTTTTTGTCCATTAATCCATTGAAAAGCACAAGGAGCAAAAAACTCAAAGTAAGAGTTGTTATAAGTAATGATAATTTTATTATTGGATAATTTTGGTATAACTGGAACCCATGTATTTTGTGACAGTACATCAAAGTTTAATGAAATTTGATTCCAATTAGCATGGGGATAAATGATGAAATCAAACTCAAAATGTTTACTATTTTCATAAAGATATAAGTCGATATTCGGATATATTTCTTTGTAAATAACTGCTTTGTAATGTGGCGATATAATGGGAACATTTTTAGAATTGAAATATTTGTCGAAATAACATGAATATGAAGATAGGGATATGCTACCAGAGATTGATTGTGCATTACTATTGTTAAAACTCACTTTTAAATATATATTTGAGTATATGTCGTGAAAGATAATGGAATCTTTATAACATGCGACAGAAATAGGTGTTGATGAGGAATAAAACAGGACATCAGATGAGAATCGGTGCAAGTTGGGTTTAAAAAATAGGGGAGTAGTAGTAAGAGATAATCCATAAATATATGTAGTAAAAAAGGAAGGCACAGTGAGTAATAATATAAGAGGCAACAATTTTAATCTGGCATTCTGCATATTCTAAATCCTTGGTCTGGCATAGATAAGTCTGGGGCATTCCATGAACGAAAAGCAGAACGACAACGAGCAGATGTCCGCAAACAAGTACCACCACGTAATATTTTATATTTGCCTGATGCAGGACCATTTGGGTCAATAGATGGAGAGTATTGATAATAATTAGCATCATACCAATCTTGACACCATTCCCATACATTTCCATGCATATCATACAATCCCCATGTGTTTGGGAGTTTTTGGCCTACAGGGTGTGTTTGGTAATTACTGTTATTGTAATGCCAACCGTAGTTATCTAATTGTGACGCATCGTCACCAAAATAGAATTCAGTAGTGGAACCTGCTCGACATGCATATTCCCATTCTGCTTCGGTAGGTAAACGGAATGTACCTGAACCCATAGTATTTATTTTATCAATAAATTTTTGGCATTCTTCCCATGTTAGATTTTCTACAGGTAGATTATCTCCTTTATTATTGGAATTGTTATAACCCATGATATTTTGCCATTGTTGTTGAGTAATCTCTGTTTCACTCATCCAGAATCCACGAGATATAACTACAAGATGTTGAGGATATTCGGAAGTGTAAAGTGAAGCGGTTCCACCATAAAGGTTTACTAAGTCATTTGGGGATTTGGTTGTCCCCATATAGAATGAACCTGATGGAATCCAAACAAACGTTATCCCTAAAAATTGAGACTTTGTCCCTGGAGTCAGTTCGGTTGCTGTGC
Organism: Candidatus Hydrogenedens sp.; assembly: GCA_020216745.1. Classification (GTDB taxonomy): domain Bacteria; phylum Hydrogenedentota; class Hydrogenedentia; order Hydrogenedentales; family Hydrogenedentaceae; genus Hydrogenedens. The sequence goes on along the minus strand of JAIWNQ010000120.1, from coordinate 8,067 downwards.
CTAATTGGAAACCATCCTCACCTGTACTATCTATTTTGTATGAATCGCTCTTATAAAGTTGTACTAATCTTAAAACTTCATTAAAGGATATTTGCCAGTTTTGAGGATTATAATCTGAATTATGAGGTTGGCAACTGTTATTGCCTGGACCTAAGGCATATCCATCTTCAGAACCAGGGGAACAATGGTATGAACCGTAATTGTATATTTGAATTACGCGAAGTAGTTCTGATAATTGAATAACATAAAAAGGCGGTTTGTAATCTGCAGAATGATGTTGAGCATATAGATAGGGGGTTAAAAATAATAAGGATATAGTAAATATTGCCACATTTTTTCTTAGTGTCATATTTATATAAATACCTTATTTTTTTCGAGTGAATAAAAAATGTGACCTGAACATATTGTTCAAGTCACATTGGTTAAGTCTATTAAATGATATTACCACAAATCAATCGAACCGCTTGTCCATGGTAATGGGTCTGAATAATCTTGGACACCTCTATACAATAATTTGCTTGGGCCATTCCAGTAAAAACTTTTACCTACGATATTATGTCCCAATACACTTAACCCAAGATATGCACCTCCATCAAATCCACCAATAATTTCGATACTTGCAGGTGAAGGGAATACATGAATATTTGAGGTTAGATAGGGTTTTCCAAAGAGTTCTGCTTCAGCAGATTCATATAATGTAAGCTCGACAATCGCTTTAATATATGCTTGTGCAGTTCCACCAATATCTATATTCCAGGTTAATGGATGGCCATCGAATGTAAAGTTAAATAAATCCGCTTTAGAATTGTTCCAGTTACCTGATTCATATACTGCTTTTAATGTAAATGTATCTTTTATATCAAAGCCTGATTTTACACTTGTATCTCCTGTCATCTGGGCTACCAATCCGAATGGGAAACGTAAAGTAACTCTACCATATATGGGAATTGGACCAATATTGGCTACAAAAGGATGGACAATAGGCGGGATTATATCCCACTCTTGAGAAATTGGTGTTTGATTGTCAAGGGCAACTTTGAGGTCGATGGTTAGTGTAATTGTTCCTGTTGTTGTTAAGTCAAGTTTGTTTAGTTGAAATGCTTTATAATCGGCAATCAATGCAACTTGTGGTGTGCAATCTAAAATACCTTTATCAACAGTTATTAATATACCATTACCACGATATATCTCTTTCCCACTAAAGTTTACTATAGTTGCTTTTGCGTCATTTGGTAAAACGCCTGCTTTCTTAAAATCATTTATATCAAACTTAACAGTTGTCATTAACATACCTTCTTGTACTGCATCTTCCAGTGAGGCTGGCTCTGTAATTGCAACAACCTCATTACCTTTTTGTCCCACCGCCGTTACTTTTCTTAGATAGCCCGTATCACCACTTTGTCCAACGACAATATCCCCTGTTGTTATTGGGACGGCACCCTGTGATGTTAGTGAAATATGATCTGGTGTCACAGAAGTTACAGTTACACCAGGTAGTTTGTCCAAAATGACCACACCATCGCTAACCACGCCATTGTTGGGACAGCCCATAAAAAGGCTTAATACAACGGTTACTGAAATTAGCAACACTAACTTTCTCATATCTATCACCTCTTATTAAGGTTAAATTTTATAAACTCCATAATATTACTATACATAAATAAATTTAAAAAGTCAAATAAAATTTACACTTTCTTTTAAGTTTTTTATTGCTGTTTTATAAGAGGAATTTGAGAAAACATAAGAGCCTGCCACCAAAATATTAGCACCTGCTTTTATAACTTCTCCCGCCGTATATTGGTCTATTCCACCATCAACTTCCAAATCTTTATCTCCAATCATTGCCCGTATAGATTTAATTTTTCTAAGCATATCTGGAATAAATTTTTGTCCCCCAAAACCAGGATTAACAGTCATAACTAATACCATGTCTATATCTTCTACTAAAAATTCAATTCGACTTTCGGGTGTTGCTGGATTGAGGACTATACCAGCTTTACACCCGAGGTCTCTTATCTGGTTAATCAAACGATGTGGATGATTTGTCGCCTCAATATGAATAGTAATAATGTCAGCACCTGCATCTGCAAAAGTTTCTATGTATTCTTCTGGATTATCAATCATAAGATGTACATCCATCGGAACGGAACAATAACGACGTAATGATGCTACAATTGGAGGTCCTATGGTAATGTTAGGCACAAAATGTCCATCCATAACATCAAAATGAATATAGTCAGCCCCAGCATTTATCAACTGAGTTATTTCTTCTCCTAATTTACTAAAATCACATGAAAGGATGGAAGGTGCTATTTTAATTTTTTCTTCTTTTTTCATTTTATCTATACTCCATCTTGGTTATTTAGTATTTGGGTGATACCAAACGAGGTGGATTGCCTCCTTCTAATTCATAGGAAGCTACATTTATATTGTCAACAAAAATTTCAACAGTTGCTTTGCTGATATATGAGACCTTTATATTTATAGGGGTTCCGCGAACATATCTTATTTGAGATAATGTGTCGTAGAGTCTCGGTTTATACCAAACAAGTTCACGGTTCCCGTGTCGGTCGATAAGTTCAACGCGAACTTCTTTTACAGCCCAGTCCTCGTTCATGGTATAAGTCACTTCTGCTTGATAGCGAGCATCTGGGAGCGAAGTAGTTCCAGAGAGTTTTATTGTGTATATAACCATTTGGCCACGGACAATTGGTGTGTCTGGTGCTGGGTCCTGTTCAAGAACGATATCTGAAGGTGCCTCTGGAGAATCTGTGATATTTGGAACAAGATTAACGTCATAAGGCTTTAATAGTTCTTCAACTTCCTGTATGGGTTTACCTACAATATTAGGCATAATATATGTTTCTAATTGTTTTCCAGTACTAATAAGAAGATTTATCATAGTACCTTGACTTGCATCAGTATCTGGAGGTGGGTCTTGTGCAATAACAGTTTCAGGAACTTCATCCCTTGGAATCCTTGCTATGTTTCCTAATTTAAATTTACTGTTATATTCAATAATCTGTTGAGCCTCATTTAATAATTTTCCTCTTAAATCGGGAATTTTTTCAGTTGATGGACCTGCACTCACGACTGGAAACACTTTTCTACCGATACGAACGACCTTTCCAGCTTCAGGTTTTTGGCTGATAATGTAATATTTTGGGACAGTATCATGAACTACGGGTATGTACGGTCCTAATTCAAGACCCAATTCTGTTAGTTTTTTGGAAGCTTCCATTACAGGGATATCGGTTATTTTAGGGACAATGATATATTTTCCACCACTCAATGCTTGGGTATAAACATAATAACCTGTTCCTGCAATGACAGCGGTAAATATTATCAAAGCTAAAGACCACTGGATGAGCCATAAAATTAAACTAAAGAAAAATAGGACAAAGTTAATTATGGCTTTTGAAAGACTGTCAAAAAGAATCCGTCCCAAAGATTTTTTAGTGGTAGGGTTTGATATTGTCCTGTCTGAATTTTCCACGAATCAAGCCACTCCGGTGCATTTATAGGTATTAATTTTTTTTCTTTTATAAATTCATTCACTACTCCAAGAGTCTCATCTTCAGTAAACGTACATACAGAATATACAATAATTCCACCTTTTTTACATACTCGAGAGGCTTCTTCTAAAATCTCTTTCTGCAAATTAGGTAGTCGTTTTAACGCATCCTTTTTTATAGTATATTTAATATCTGGATTTCTCCTTAAAGTTCCCAAACCTGAACAAGGAGCATCTACGAGGATACGGTCGAAAGTTTCATTTGGGAACGGTAAGAATGTTCCGCTGGAACATATAGGGTATATGTTTTCACATTTTAATCTATAGATATTCTCAAAAATCCTTTGAATTCTTCCTGGATGAATTTCAACTGAAAAAATCTTGGATCTATTTTTTGTTAATTGGGCAATATGAGTTGTTTTGGTACCTGGGGCTGAACAGATGTCTAAGATAATATCCCCTGGTTGTGGGTTGAGGGCATGAACGCTTAACATAGATGCAGGGTCTTGAATTGTATATAACCCTTGTCTCATTAGAGGACAATTTGTTAATAAATATGTTGAATTGAGCGATAGTTCTTCAGGAATTGGGGTTAGGTGTTGTGCCTCAATACCAATTTTTTTTAATCGTATTTCTAACTCTTCACGTGTAATAAGCATTGTATTTGTTCTTATTGACATGAAGGGAATTTCAGAAACAGAAATAGCAAATTCTTCAACGTTCTCTTCACCAAATCTTTTTATAAATTCCTCTAAAATCCAAATGGGGATTGAATAACGAACGGATAGGTAATCTAAGAAATCGGTTTCTTTAGAAGGTAATTCGATATCTTCAAACTTTTCAGGTAGTTTTCTCAATACAGCGTTAACCATTCTGGCTAATCCTGCATGTCCAAAAATATGAGCAAGGTCAACCGATGTATGAACTGCGGCAGGAATAGTTACCTGAGAACAAAAATAATATTGAAAAACAGCAATCCTTAAAATATATAGAATAGGTCGTGGTAAAGTATCCAAAGTACTATTAAAGAACTGAGAGATAATGTAGTCCAATAAATCAAGATTGCGAATGGTCCCATAAACAATATGCGCAAAAAATCGACGACCTCTTGAACTATAAGCTTTCCTTTGAAGCGTTCTTGATATACATTCATCAATGGGTAATTTTGAGGTTTCCCATCGTAACAATGTATTGATTATTCCGGCTCGTACAATGTCGGCCTTTTCCATTTATACTATATCCTCAAATAGTTCGCCTACTTGTAAGTGATTTCCTTTTATATATTCATTAAATGGTAGAGGTTTTCTATTTGGCGCTTGTAGCATACAAATTCCAATAACTCCTTTGCCTGTGTTAACTAAACATTTATCCTTTTTTATTTCTAATATTGTCCCTGGTTTTTCACTATTATATATATTGTGATCATAATGTACTATTTCTGTCTTATGGATTCGTATGATTTCACCGTTTAATTTCGTAAATGCTATGGGCCAGGGAATACAACCTCGGACAAGGTTATGAATTCTTTGTGCATCCCATGCCCAATGAATAATACCATCTTTTTTCTCAATAAGATGACAATATGTTGCTTTTGATTCATCTTGTGGGGTAAAAATAGCCTTTCCAGAATTAATTAGATGGATCGCTTCAACCATTAAATCAGCACCAATATGGGACAATTTTTCGGAGAGTTCTAAAGCATTCTCATTTTCATCAATCGGGACTTTTCTTTGAAGTAAAATATCTCCTGCATCCATCTTCATGGAGATTTTCATTACAGTTACACCAGTTTCTTTATCTCCTTCTATAATTGCAGTTTGAATAGGAGAAGGTCCTCTCCATCGTGGTAATAAACTTGGATGTAAATTTATCATGTAACCAACTGTCGGAAGATTTAACAGGTCTTTTTTAAGAAAACTTCCAAAAGCGAATACAACACCAAGGTCAGGTTTTAATTCTCTAAATATATCTAATGCTATAGGGTCATTTACATTCTCGGGTTGAAAAACAGGTAACCCCATTTTTTCAGCAGAAACTTTTATCGGGGGAGGAGTTAAACGAAGATGACGTCCACTGGGTCTGTCTGGCGGACAAACAACGCCAACCACCTTAAAGTTTGTGCAGACTTTTTCTAAGCAAGGTATTGCTATTTCAGGTGTTCCAAAAAATAATATTCTCACTAATCTAACAATCCTGGGATTTCTATTCCACCTGCGATTTCTTTCATCTTTTCTTTCGCAAGAACACGCACTTTTTCTGATGTTATGTTAATTGCTGATAGGACCATGGCTTCTATGAGGGATTTGTCTGCAAAGGCTTCTGAAAAAAGCTCTTCTGAAATTGATAAGTTTAATACCTCAAATTTTCCATTCATTTTTACTTTTACCATACCACCACCCGATTCTCCTTCGACTTCAACCTTTGCAAGTTCTTCTTTAAGTGTATCAATTTTTTGCTTTACTTGCATGGCTTCTTTTAATAAGCTTCCTAACTGCGAAAAATCCTTAAAATCAAACATAAAATGTCCTCAGCATTTAGCTTTAATTTAACAAAATAGGCTTATATTTTATCCCATATATCTAATATAAAGCAAAAATGAAAGTAAAAGTTTAGGATTAACTTATGTGTTAAAAAATAAGTAACAGTATTACCATTTTAATTTATCGTAATAACAAAACAAAAAGTTGTAATTTCTTCTTTTTGCTTATTATTGCCTTATAGACTTAATTTATAAGGGTTCTGAGTTGGTTTAATATAATTATCAATATAAGAGAATAGTAACTAATCCAATTTGAAATATAATGATAAATATGATAGAGTAATATAGTTGTATACTTAACGGTAAGTTAATACAAAAAACAAATTTTTAGGAGTAAGATTGTTATGAGCCATCATTACCGTGAAAAAATTAAAGAAATAGCCACAAGATATGGCTGTGACCGAGGATGCCTCATGAATATAGCCAAAGATGTTGTCAAAGAATTTGGTTATATTTCTGAGGAAATGGTCGAAGCCATGGCAATGTCGCTGAACATACCACTTGTTCAGGTTCGGGACATGGTTAGTTTTTATTCCTTTCTACCAAAAAAACCTTTAGGAAAGTATGTTATTCGACTGTGTAATGCAGTAGTTGAACGGATGAAAGGAGCCGATGAAGTAGGAAAAGCCTTTGAAAAAGAATTAGGAATTAAGTTTGGAGAGACAACTTCCGATGGGCTGTTTACTTTATTGCACACATCATGCATCGGATTGAGTGACCAGGCACCTGGAGCACTAATTAACTTTGTCCCGTTAACCAATTTAAAACCATCTGATACTAAACAGATTATTAAAGAGCTTAAATCGGGGAAGGATGTATCTGAATTACCGCAGGCAAGAGTTCAATTAAACTTAAAAAAGGAAGGCGACGTAATTTGTGCTCCATTGGAAAGTGGAATAGCGGTAAGAAAAGCATTAAATATGAAGCCTGAGGAAGTTATTGCAGAGATAAATAAATCACGCCTTCGTGGACGAGGTGGTGCGGGGTTCCCAACAGCAATGAAATGGGATTTTTGTCGGAAACAGAAATCGCCTATCCGATATTTGATTTGCAATGCAGATGAAGGCGAACCTGGGACATTCAAAGACCGTGTTATTCTTACAGAATATCCAGACCTCGTTTTTGAAGGCATGACCATTGCAGGATATGCCATAGGAGCGAAAGAAGGAATTATGTATCTCCGTGGGGAGTATGCATATTTGTTAGAAAGTTTAGAAAAGGTATTAGCAAAAAGAAGACATTTAGGGCTTCTTGGAGAACATATTTGTGGTAGAGAGGACTTTAATTTTGATATTCGTATTCAATTGGGGGCAGGTGCTTATGTATGTGGAGAAGAATCGGCACTGATAGAATCGCTCGAAGGAAAACGTGGTGCTCCAAGAGATAGACCTCCATTCCCTGTCCAAAAGGGATATAAGAATGAACCTACCTCTGTAAATAATGTAGAAACATTATGTTGTACAGCACGTATTTTAGAAAAAGGTGGTGATTGGTTTGCAAAGATTGGTACAAAAGACTCTACAGGAACAAAAATGCTCAGTGTTTCGGGTGATTGTGAACATCCAGGAGTGTATGAGGTCGAATATGGAATAACAATAGAAAGCTTATTGGAACTGGTAGGAGCCAAAGATACCCAAGCAGTTCAAGTAGGTGGTGCATCTGGTAAGTGTGTAGCTCCGAAAGATTTTGGTCGGAGAATTTCATTTGAAGACCTTCCTACAGGTGGTTCCATTATGATTTTTGGCAAAAATAGGGATTTGTTAGAGTGTATGTATCAGTTTATAGAGTTTTTTGTAGAGGAGTCTTGTGGTTGGTGTGTGCCATGTCGTGCAGGAACCACACTACTCGAAAAGAAGTTAAGGCAAATTCTTGACGGTAAAGGCACAGCTCAAAGCCTTGCTGACTTGAGAAGAATAGCACAAACAGTTAAGGCTATGAGTCGTTGTGGATTGGGACAAACATCTGCAAATCCAATATTAACAACCATTTACGACTTTGCAGATCTGTATGCAGA
>JAIWNQ010000119.1 GCA_020216745.1 Candidatus Hydrogenedens sp. | reverse complement strand
AAAAATTAAGGAAGAAGATGGGAAATTGTTAACCTTTGATTTACAAAAAGCCATGAAAGTAGGAATAGAAGCAAGTGGAAGAACTATGGAAGGAGTAAAATAATGAGTAAAGAATTAGTTACTTTTACAATTGATGGTGTTGAGGTTAAAGCCTCGCCAGATAAAACCATCATTCAAGCGGCAGATGACGCCGGAATTTATATCCCGAGGCTATGCTATTTAAAAGACCTTCCTCCTGGAGGGCATTGTCGTGTTTGCACAGTAAAGGTAAATGGAAGGCCTGTTAATTCGTGTACATATCCGGTCGCAGAAGGGATTGTTGTAGAGAATGATACGGAAGAATTAAATAGTTTACGAAGAAACATTATTGAGATGTTATTTGTAGAAGGAAATCATTTCTGTCCATCATGCGAAGTTGCAGGAAAATGTGAGCTACAGGCTCTGGCATATCGTCTCGGATTATTAACGCCCCAGATGCCTTACTTATATGCTCAACGAGAGTTGGATGCTACCCATCCAGATGTCTATTTGGACAGGAATCGCTGTGTTTTATGTGGTCGTTGTGTAAGAGCATCTATGCATCTGGATAAGAAAAATGTATTTGGTTTCGAGAATCGTGGTATTAACATGCGTATTTCGGTGAATTCCAATGATGGACTAAAAGATACCAACTTGACAAAAGACGACAAAGCAATGTCTGTTTGTCCTACAGGATGTCTTGTAGTTAAACGGCAAGGATATTTGACTCCTGTTGGAAAAAGACCATACGACAAAAAACCGATTGGTTCCGATATAGAAACAAAAAAAGTGAAATCATAAACAGGAAAGGAATGGAGTTATGAGTAAACCTGTTATAGCAACAGCCCATTTTACAGGGTGTTTTGGATGTCATATGTCTATTTTAGACATTGACGAACGCATTTTAGACCTTGTTGAATTAGTGGAATTTAACAAGTCCCCTATAAATGATATAAAAAATTTTACTAAACCTGTAGATATTGGGATTATTGAAGGTGGTATAAGTAATGATGAGAATGCAGAGATACTGATGGAGTTTAGGAAACATTGTAAGATTCTGGTTGCCATTGGTGCATGTGCTTTAACTGGGGGAGTCCCTTCTATGAGAAATTTAGTTCCGTTAAAGGAATGTCTGGAAGAAGCCTATCTGAATGGACCCACAGTAAAGAGTGAGAATACAGGTGTTATTCCTAATGACCCAGATATCCCTGTTTTATTAGATAAGGTGTATCCCTGTCATGAAGTAGTCAAAATTGATTATTTCTTGCCAGGCTGTCCACCTTCAGCGGATACAATTTGGAATGCACTGGTTGCCCTATTAAAAGGTGAACCGTTAAGTCTTGATTATGAACTAATAAAATTTGATTAATTTCAGGAGGCAGTTCTATGAGCACAAAAACAACAGGAAGAAAAATCGTAATAAATCCCGTTACACGGGTAGAAGGACACGGGAAAGTTACTATCCTTTTAGATGAAAAAGGAAATGTGAAACAGACCCGTTTCCATATTATAGAATTTCGTGGATTTGAACGTTTTGTTCAAGGAAGGTTTTATTGGGAAGCCCCAACCATTGTTCAAAGACTTTGTGGAATTTGTCCTGTAAGCCATCATCTCTGTGCAGCAAAAGCAACTGATGTTATTGTAGGAGCAACAACACTAACTCCTACCGCAGAAAAGATGAGAAGGCTTATGCACTATGGACAAACTTTACAGTCTCATGCACTACACTTTTTCCATCTTTGTTCTCCTGATTTATTATTTGGATTTGATGCACCGGTTGAACAAAGAAATGTGATTGGTGTGATAAAAGCGGACCCGGAAACGGCAAAAAAGGCCGTGTTATTGAGAAAATATGGTCAGGAGGTTATAAAAGCCACTGCGGGGAAGAAAGTGCATGGGACAGGTGCTATTCCCGGTGGCATCAATAAAAATCTATCTATTGAAGAAAGAGATGGCTTTCTGAAGGATATTGATACCATTATAAAATGGTCTTTAGAGTCCGTTGAATTATGTAAAAAAATAGTAAAAGAGAAATTAGACTTTTTCCTTAAATTTGGGTATTTTGATTCCAATCATTTAAGTATAGTTCGTAAAGATGGCTGTCTTGACCTGTATGATGGTTTATTAAGGGCTAAAACAGCAGATGGAAAAATAATCTTTGATATGGTTAAGCCCGAAGATTATCTTGATTATATTGCTGAAGAAGTTCGTCCGTGGAGTTATATGAAGTTCCCGTTTATTCGTTCTTTGGGAAAAGAAAAGGGATGGTATCGTGTAGGGCCATTAGCAAGAATTAACAACTGTGATTTTATTGATACGCCATTCGCAGAGAAAGAACGACAGGAGTTAATGTCATTGACAGGTGGAAAGCTTATAAATGCTTCTATGGCATATCACTGGGCGAGATTAATTGAAATGTTACACTCTGCTGAGAAAATAAAAGATTTGTTAAACGACCCTGATTTGCAGGGGACAAATCTAATTACTCAGGGAACGAAACAGAAACGCGGTGTTGCATTGATAGAAGCTCCACGTGGAACATTATTCCATCATTACGAAATTAATGACAATGACCAGATTGTTCTTGCAAATCTAATTGTATCTACGACCAATAATAATGAACCTATGAATCAGGTTGTAAATGTTCTTGCAAAGGATTATTTGCAAGGGAAGTCTGAAATAACGGAAGGGTTGTTGAATACTATTGAAGTAGGTATTCGTGCTTATGACCCATGTTTAAGTTGTGCAACCCATGCGTTAGGACAGATGCCATTGCATGTGCAAATAATGAACCATGAAGGTGAGGTTGTTCATGAACGTATCAGAGGATGATAAAATACTTATCTTCGGATATGGGAATCCTGGGCGTCATGATGATGTGTTAGGACACTTATTTGTCCAACGTATTCAACAGATGACCCAAGGCAATATTGATACCGATGCAGATTACCAGTTAAATGTCGAATTGGCTGCTGAACTGGCAAACTATGATAAAGTAATATTTGTAGATGCAACGAAAGAAGGTGAAGAGCCTTTTTACATAAAGAGAGTATTCCCTTCTAAAGATATAACCTTTACAACACATTCTCTAAATGCAGAATCAGTAGTTGCTATTTGTGATGAATATTTTGGTTCTGCACCAGAAACGTGGATGTTAGGTATTAGAGGTTATGATTTTACGATAGGTGAAGGGATTACTGAAGAAGCAAACGATAATCTTGAATTAGCATGGCAATATCTAAATAAAATATTAAATCAACAAAGGAGAAGGGAACATGGAACAAAAGAAAGTTATTCTTATTATTGATGATGACCCTGATATTCGTTCTGCATTAAGAGTTATGTTAGAATCCGCCGGATTTGTTGTCGGAGAGGCGGCTAACGGAGAAGAAGGTTTAAAGGCAGTTCAAAGGATACAACCAGATGCGGTTATCATCGACTTGATGATGGAAAATGTAGATTCAGGAAGTCAAGTTGCAACAAAACTTAAAGAAGATAAATATCCCGGACCGATGTATATGTTGAGTTCCGCAGGTGATGCGGTTCGATACAACATAGATGCCCGCGAGTTAGGACTGGCTGGGATTTTCCAGAAGCCTGTTGACCCGAAGGTTCTGATTTCGACATTAAAAGCAAAACTGGGTGTAGCATAATAAATAGCCCCTTTCTGACTAATATTAAAAACGGAGCTTTGCTCCGTTTTTTTATATAATAACTATTATATGAATTCATATTCTGAAGGAAATAAATGACAAATTCGACTGGGAAATATTCTCAATCGATATTATCTAAACTAATTCGTTTTTTTCTTCGTGATGAAGAAGGTTCGTTCCCTGTTTTTTTACATAGCCTTCGATTAGAAGACCAATTATATGACTTTACGATTGTTCGATTTCTTGTTTCCTTTTTAATTGTTGTAGGTTCACTTTTTGCAAAATATGTGTTAAAAATTTATGAGTTAAATCACAAGGCTTTAATTCTGTTAGCGATTCTTCTATTTCTTGTGAATACAGTAAACTTTGCAATTGCATTTCCAGCAAGAAAGAAAAAGGAAAAATCAAAAAAATATCATCTTTTGCTTGTTGTTATTTTACATTTATCAATAGCCACTGATTTTTTATTTCTAACAATTGCTATATGGTTAATTGGGGGTGTATATTCTCCTTTTCAGACATTTTTTATTTTTCATGTAATCATAACCAGTATTTTGTTTAGCCCTTTAATTGCGTTTGTTTATACAGCTTATGGGTATTTACTTTTTTTAGCATTAGCAATTGTTAGTTGGCAACAATGGATTCCCCCTATTTACCCAATAGGAGCAGTTCCATCAAATGTTCCACCTACGGGGACATATATCATAACGGTGGCAGTTGTTCAAGGGTTGTTATTCTTTTTAACCGCATCACTTACAACTCATTTGATGTATTTCCTGAGAGAAGGGCAAAGACAAATTGTAAGAATTAACAAAGATTTGGAAAGGTTATGTGATCAGAGAAAAGGATTTTTGCAAATAGCCTTACATAATTTAAGGGCTCCCATTTCTGCAATAGCCATGCATTTGCAGAATTTACTTTATGGTTATGGAGGAGAACTAAATGAAACGCAACAATCTTGGGTTCAACGATCACTAACACGAATTGATGAATTGGTATCCTTTCTACATGACTTAGAAAATCTTTCTGTAATGGAAAATGCTGACTTATTAAGAGAAGCAAAAGAATTTGAGTTAAATAGCCTCATTGAAAAAATTCTTGAAGAAAATCAAGATTTAATAGCAAGTAAGAAACATACAATAAAAGTGGATTTGCCTGAAAAAAAGATATATATATTAGGTATTCAACGGCTAATACGTGAGGCTATTCTTAATTTTTTAACAAATGCTATCAAATACACTCCACAGAATGGCAAAATAATTGTTCGAGTATTTACTCATTCCTCTTATGTGAGAGTTGAAGTTGAGGATAATGGGATTGGTATATCACAAGAAGATATACCAAAACTATTTAAAGAGTTTGTTAGGTTAAAACAACAGAAAATTGAAGGAGTTGATACTACGGGTTCTGGTTTAGGCTTATATATCGTTCGTCAGGTTATCGAGAGCCATGGGGGAAGGGTGTTTGTAAGAAGTCAGCTCGGCAAAGGAAGTATTTTTGGCTTCGACTTACCTATAGCACGAAGAAAATGAAACATTCTTGTGATTAATGAAGTCTACAAGCACCAAATAATCTACAATAATCAATTGTTGATTATAAAAATGTTGTAGAAATCTGTCACAGAAACTTTTTAATCCAATACAAATTACACGATATATAATAAGGTAGTACAATGGTGAATTATTACAAAAGAATGCTTGTTCGTTTTATAATTTTTGCATTATTTGGTTTAGTTTTAGAAGTATTTATGTCGAGTATTGATGGTTTGATTTTTAATAATAATGTGAATTTAAGAGGGCATACATCCCTATGGATGATATTTGATTACGGTTTGATAGGAATTTTAACTCCATGGCTTAGGAATCCTATGAGAGCAAAAGGTATTCCTTTCCCCTTTAGGGCATTTGTTTACATGTTGATAATTTTTATTGTGGAATATTTCTCGGGTATTCTATTTCATAAAGTTTTAGGTTTAAGTATATGGAGTTATTCACAATTCCGTTATAATCTTCATGGACAAATCACATTAGAATTTGTTCCTGTATGGTATACATTAAGTTTAACAATAGAAAAACTATATGAATGGGTTGATAAAGCCTCCTGGACTATACTCACAAAAAATCCCGAAGGATATATATCTGATTAGGGAGGTACTTTTATCTATAATAATAGTAAAACCATTTTTTATGTATAATTAAGGCAACAAGGGTGGTTTATGAAGAAAACAGAAGTAGAAATTATAAAAGAGTTTTTTGTTGAAATAGCGCCTTATATTGTTGATAGTTATAAAAGGAAAGAGGAATTAACTATCTCAACGAAAAGAGATGCAACAGACTTTTTGACAGAAGTAGACCTCTTTGTTCAGAGCTCTTTTGTGAAAAAAATAAAGAAGATTTTTCCTGAAGACCTTGTTATCGGTGAAGAGGCTGGTTTCTCACAATATAGTGAAAATTGTAAAGAGCGTGTTTGGATTATTGACCCTATAGATGGAACTGCAAATTTTGTAAGGAGTTATTTCCCAGCATTTGCAGTAGCGATTGCATTTGCAAATAAGGGTGAATTGGTTTGTTCTGGTGTTTTAGTACCTATTACAGGAGATGTATTTATTGCTGAAAAGGGGAAAGGAGCATGGCGTAATGGACAAAGGATAGAGGTTTCTACCAAGAAAGATTTAAATGAGGCATGTGTCCAATTGGATTTTGGTAGAAAATCGTCAAGAAAAGAAAGACTCCCTTTTTTCATAAATCCATTGCTTTACTTTGGACAGGTTCGTTGTATTGGCTCTGCAATATTAGCGTTAATACAGGTCGCTATGGGAATTGCAGATGCTTATGTTCATGCTTCATTGCAACCGTGGGATTTTTTAGCTGGCAAATTGATTTTGGAAGAAGCACATGGAAAAATTACACAAATAGATGGAACGCCTGTTCATTTATTTTCAAAAAATAATGGAATTATTGCAACGAATGGTTATATTCATGAAGAATTGCTAAACATTTTAAGTGAAACCTTAAAATAGTTTCCTTTTTAGGCATGAATTTAACTAATGAGTTTTTATAAGAGGTTTATTATTGATAAAGGGATAGTATTCGTTTAATTGCTTCAGGTTTGGCATGGACTGCATCATAAAAATCTGTAGAATTACATCCACATTTTGTCGCATCGAAACTACCGTAAACAGGTATATCAAATGAACTAAAAACTTTCCTCATATATTTTTCTACATCAATGATGATTTTATATATTTTATTTTGAGAAAGAATCTCATACGAACGTGGATGAATAGGGATAAAAATTACTTCTATTTCAACGCCATCTTTTTTTACGATTTTCAAGAAATTTTCAAAAATTTGTTTTCGAGTTGGGTCTAATATCCTGTAATTGATTAAACCTTCGGGATGTTTAAAGGCATAACGTTCCGCTTTTAATTCAATTTCCTGTTGTGTCCTTTGACGGCGTGAGGATTCATAAATAATGCTACCATCTGGTCGAATAACCTTTTCTTCTGTTTCATAATGTTCAATAGGCTTAGGACGAGGAATTTTACCTACTACCCATGCAGGAAGAAATCGAATAGATTCTTGAAAATAACCTGGAGAAAGTATCTGAAAATACCGTGGGTCTATCCATTTAACAATAAGGTCTTTTAACGTAGTATTTTGGACTATTTTCATACGTTCCATAGCATTGTCAAACTCTTGAAATAGATGAAAGTTACTTTTCGCATACGCATTAAAATAATGAAGGTCAGGGCATAAAATAAGTTTTTCAGGAAGTTGTTTAGCTTCGTAAAGTACCTGATAATTTGCAATAATATCTTCTAAATTTGCGGAAGGAAGACTACAATTTAAAATATGTTTGTTTGGGAAGAAAGAAGAATCAATAATCATTGCACGACTCGACCCCATTATAATAATGTCTGGTTTTCCCTGCATTAATAAAATTCGTTCTTTAATAATTTTACGATAATCTACGTTAATAGCATTTATAACACCATAACCCTCATTAAGCCATTGGGCAATTTGTTTTTCCTGACTTTTTCTCAACAGTCCTGCAGGGTCAATTAGAACATTTACGGAAATAAAGAAAATGAAAAAGGGAATTAGGAGGATAATTGGTAGTATTTCTTTGAACAAAGCATGTCTCATAAATGTCCCTTAGAATTGAAAATATATAAAGGGTGAACTATTCCAAACACCATAAAATGCAATTAGAAAAAGAAAGATATAATAGCACGTCCATCGCAATACCATATTCCGTTGTTCGAGTTTTTCTCGCAATGAAATACCATAAGATTGAAATGCTTCAACTACTATTAAAAATAGCAATGATACTATTGCGGTATTAAATTCTTGTTCCGTAGGCATACCTAAACTAACGACAAAATCATCAAAATCCAATCCACGGGTAGGATTAGTCCAACCTGTTAGGAGGTGCGACCAGATATAAAATACATCACCTATTTTTTCCGCACGGAACGGAACTCCAAAGAACAAAAAAATAGAGTAGGTCATTAACATTTGTATTCCTTGATGTATTTTAGGGAAGTGGGTCAAACCAATTTTTTCAACGATGATTTTCCGTATATCACGGGTCAAAAGGGATAAGACAAGGCACACACCCATTAAAAATCCCCAGAAGATGTAAGTCCAATTTGCTCCATGCCATAAACCACTTAGAGTAAAAACAATGATTAAATTTCTACATGTATTAAGAGTGCCATATCGACTACCTCCCAAAGGATAAAAGACATAATCTCTAAACCAGTTCATTAGGGAAATATGCCATCTCCTCCATAGTTCAGGGAAAGAACGAGAAAAATAAGGTCGCTCGAAATTTTGTATGAGATTAATTCCCAATATTTTTGCTGACCCTACTGCAATGTCAGAGTAACCAGAAAAATCACAATATATTTGCCAACTGGAAAAAATCATTGCAAAAAGGAGTCCTGGTCCTTGATGCGATTGTGGATTAGCAAAAACATAAGCGGACATCATACCTAATCTGTCTGCCACTACAACTTTTTTGAAAAGTCCCCATGCCATCAATTTTAAGCCATCACTTACACGTTTTATATTAAAATCGTGGGATTGTTTAAGTTGTGGGATTAATGTATCCGCTCTTTCAATCGGACCAGCCACTAACTGAGGGAAAAAAGTAACATAGAGGGCAAAAATAGCAAAATGTTTTTCAGGTTTTATTTTACGTCTATAGACATCAATTGTATATGCTAAAGTCTGGAATGTATAAAAAGAGATACCAATCGGTAGCAGAAGGGAAGAGTAATGTATATTTATAGGGATATTTAGAGAAATGGACAATTTTTCGATGCTGTCCATAAAGAAATTATAGTACTTGAATGTAAAAAGTATTCCCAAATTTACAATAAGACTACATAAAAGGATTAATTTTCGTTTATATTCAGTTTCGGTTTTTCCCAATAATAGCCCACTAATATAATCCACAATAGTTGAGGCAAACAATAATAAGACATAAATGGGTATCCAGGCCATGTAAAAGTAGTAACTTGCGATAAGCAATAAAATCCAACGGAATTTATGAGGTAATAAAAAGTAGAGGGTAACTACAATAGGAAAGAATATTGCAAAATGAACAGAATTAAAAAGCATAGTATTATGTATTTATGATTAATTGTTTATATATTTTTGTGTTGTTATTTGTATTGTTTCTTCTATGTCTGGGTAAATTTCTAATATAAATTCCCACTTTCCACCTAAATTTTCAATTTTCAAAAGAAGGGTATTATAACCATTCATTAAATCCGATGTAAAAGAATCTGTTCCAGATTCACACGTCATACCTTCTTTAGTGAATCGTGAATAGACCTCTTTTCCATTCAAAAACACTTTTCCACCATCATTCATACCTAATTCAAACAGTGCATTTTGTTTTTCTTTTGAATAAATATACGTGAAAGCATAAACAATACCTGGTTCTAAACCAAATATTTCATGAAGTTTAACCTTCGTAGATTTATTTTTTGATGAATTGAAAGGAACAATTTTAATATCGTTATATATTTTTTTAAGTTTATTTATATCTGTATTTATTGGTATTTCTGCTTTTTCTTCTCCACCTAAAACTTCTAAATAGTCTTTATTGAAGCCTTCACGAGAAATTTCGGGATTGGTTGATGTATCTATCGGTGGGTTTGGGAAAGGACCTAACAATGTCCAATCTAATACAAAATTAGTTTTCGGTGTTCCTACATTGTCTCTAATGATAATGTTGGCAGATTTTAATGTGTTATTTGTGATTTCAAAATTACCATGACTTATATTAGAATTAATAATTCCTGAACGGATTCT
>JAIWNQ010000118.1 GCA_020216745.1 Candidatus Hydrogenedens sp. | reverse complement strand
GGGTCCTAATTGAATAATAGGTTTTTCAATAGAGGTTCCAATAAATTCGCAATTAGATATGATTAGATAGCGATTATTAGCGCTGATACATGGAAATCCTTTAGAGATACGGTCCCAACCACTGAAATGACAGGCATCAAAGGTAACACTTCCGTGTCCTTCGGTGAGAACTTGATAATCTAAGTCTTTTGTACCCCAGAAACCACAGCCAACAAATTTAACGGGACCTCGATTAGAGGGACTTACTACAACCTTTGCCATAAAAGATGAGTTTAGAAAGGTTATGCCTGCATTTTCCATTGCATTCTCTACTTTTATAGCACATGGAGTAATATCCATATAACAATGGGTATATGTCCCACTTCCAGGTAAATATTTTGTTATATTTCTATTTTCATCGTATATAGGTCCAGCAATGAATTGCATACCAATTGAGTAAAAGATACTAAAAAGGTTATAGCCCATTTCTCCATCGGTTTTGCCTATAATAAAGGCAATTCCTTCTCTTTGAGTAAATTTCCAGAGAGGGCTATTTGGATTTAAATCCCAGAATGGCCAAAAATGAATATCTTCGATTCTACCTACATCATAACATTGATTGATGTAAAGGCCACGGTATAGGGGATATGCATGTATATTTTTTATTTTATGTCTACCTGCTGGAAATGTTCCGAAATCAATGGCTTTATATGGATTGATAAGTGTTAAATCTAATAGAGAAACATCATCGGCAGAGCCATTACATTGTATTGTCCATGGGTAGGGGATAGGTGGGTCTGTTTTTGTTTGTTCGGGATAAAAAACCGCAAAACCTTTCAATATAGAACTTGTATTAACCCGAATAAAAGGTGTTCCATCGGCTTCTCCTTTACCAGCAACAGCAAGTAAAACGCTACCTGCTTTTGTTGGTTCTCCACGGAAAGGAGCACGCCATATCCCTTCAAGGGTTACATTTTCAGGTATAATCAAATTCCCTTTAATGAGATATGAACCAACAGGTAAGAACACTATTCCTCCATTTTTTTCACCAGCCACATTTAGAGCATTTTGAATGGCCTCTGTATCGTCAGTAATCCCATCACCTTTTGCACCTAATTCTTTCACGTTATAAACATCTGAATAAGAAATTTTTTCTCCGTATGATAAAAAGGAAGATAGAGTAAATATAATAAAAGGGATTATGATAATAGTTAGTTTTTTTGTAAAGGAAGTGAGCACGTCAAAATGTCCTTTGAGCTATCCTTTAACCACAAAATTTATTAATTTTCCTGGAACATATATCTCTTTAACTATTTGTTTGCCTGTTAAATGAGGCAATATCTTTTCCTCTTTACGGGCTTGTTCCAGAATTTCTTTGTCGCTCGAATTTACAGATATTGTAATTTTCCCTCTTAATTTTCCATTTACCTGAATGGGTATTTCTATAGTATCTTCTTTGATAAGGTTTTCGTCATATTCGGGCCAGGGTTCGTATGCTAATGTCTGATTATGTCCTAACTTTTGCCATATTTCCTCAGCGATATGAGGGGCAAATGGTGAGAGAATAAGTATAAATTTTTCACCAATATGTTTATTAATTTTCTCTGTTTTGTTTGCGGAATTTGCAAATTCCATCATTTTAGCGATAGCGGTGTTGAATTGGAGGTTTTCAATGTCTTCAGATACAGCCTTGATTGTTTTGTGCAGTTCTTTTTCGATAGTAGGGTCACCGCCAGAA
Source organism: Candidatus Hydrogenedens sp. (assembly GCA_020216745.1). Taxonomy (GTDB): domain Bacteria; phylum Hydrogenedentota; class Hydrogenedentia; order Hydrogenedentales; family Hydrogenedentaceae; genus Hydrogenedens. The sequence continues at coordinate 8,283 of JAIWNQ010000118.1, read as the reverse complement.
GAAACAAATCGTGTGGAAATATTCCCGTTATCATCGACGAAAAGTGTCCAAATTCTTCGTAGAAACCTATAAACACCTTGAATTCCTTCATCTGTCCATGGTTTGTCTCTATCTAAAGGTCCCATAAACATTTCATACATTCGCATAGCATCCGCACCGTATTTTTCAATAACTTCATCTGGATTTACCACATTGTAGCGGGACTTACTCATTTTCTCGATTTTTGTTTCCACAGGTATATCTGTGCCTTTAACATACCATTGACCGTCTCTTTGTTCGACCTGATGAGGATAGTAGTATTTTCCATTTTTATCCTGATATGAATAGGCAAGAATCATCCCTTGATTAAAGAGTTTTTTAAAGGGCTCTTTAGTAGAAACATAACCTGCATCGTAGAGTACTTTATGCCAGAAACGTGAATAAAGTAGGTGCAACACTGCGTGTTCCGCACCGCCAATATATAGGTCAACAGGCATCCAATATTGTTCTGCTTCTTTTGACCATGCTTCCTTATCATTTTGAGGGTCAACGAATCTGAGGAAATACCAGCATGAACCTGCCCACTGTGGCATGGTGTTTGTTTCACGTGTAGCAGGTTGACCTGTTTCGGGGTCAATAGTTCGAACCCAATCTTTGGCACGTGCAAGAGGTGGTTCTCCCGTTTCTGTTGGTTTGTAATTATCTAATTCAGGGAGGAGGACAGGTAAATCTTTAAGAGGAACTACTTTAACTGTTCCATCAGCAAGTCGAATAATCGGGAAAGGTTCTCCCCAATATCTTTGTCTTGAAAAGAGCCAGTCACGGAGTTTGTAGTTTACTGTTGCTTTACCTAAACCCTTTTCTTCTAACCATTTTGTGATTTTTTTCTTTGCTTCTGGGACTGTAAGCCCATTGATTAATGGTGAATTGACAAGAATTCCATCGCCTGTGTATGCTTCTTTTGAAATATCTCCGCCAGAAACGACCTCAATGATAGGAAGGTTATATTTTTTTGCAAATTCGTAGTCACGGGTATCGTGAGCAGGTACAGCCATAATTGCACCGTAACCGTATTCTGCTAATACATAATCAGCAATCCAAATAGGTATCTTTTCATTATTTACTGGGTTTATAGCATAGGCACCAGTAAAAACACCTGTTTTTTCTTTCTCATCTTTCATCCGTTCTTGGGCACTTTTCTTTGTAGATTGTTCTACATATTTTTTTACTTCTGCCATATATTCGGGCTTTGTTATTTCTAATACGAAGGGATGTTCTGGAGCCAGTACGCAATAGGTAGCACCAAAAAGGGTATCAGGACGTGTAGTAAATACTGTAAATTTCATATTGGTTCCATCGATACCAAAGTCTACGTCTGCTCCTTCACTTTTCCCGATCCATTCTCTCTGCATGGCTATTATTCCAGGTGGCCAGTCTAATTCATTAAGGTCTTCTAATAATCTCTCAGCATAAGCGGTAATTTTTAGCATCCATTGTCTCATCAGTTTTTTTTCAACGGGGTCTCCTGTTTCAACGTATTTGCCATCTTTAACCTCTTCATTTGCTAAAACAGTTCCCAAAGCAGGGCACCAGTTCACAGGGGCTTCGGTTTCATAGGCAAGTCCCCGTTCAAATAAGACAGTGAATATCCATTGTGTCCATTTATAATAAGAGGGGTCCGTGGTGTTAATTTCACGGTCCCAATCATAAGAAAGGCCAAGTGCCTGAATTTGTCTACGGAATGTGTCGCAATTCTTTTTTGTTACAACTGCTGGATGTTCTCCTGTTCGCACAGCATGTCTTTCAGCAGGCAAACCAAATGCATCCCAACCCATCGGATGTAATACATTAAACCCTTTCATTCTTTTATATCGTGCCACTATATCAGTAGCAGTGTATCCTTCAGGATGTCCTACATGGAGCCCATCTCCACTGGGATAAGGAAACATGTCTAAAACATAGTATTTAGGTTTAGAATAATCAATAACAGATTTAAATGTTTTATTGTCAAGCCAGTATTTTTGCCACTTTTTTTCTATCTTAATGTGGTTATATATGCCTTCAGACATAAAAAACACCTCCAATATAAATATGATTAACAAAGGAATAAAAAGAAATTAAATAAATTATAGCAATTTTTATATAGTTTTACATAAAAGGGAATATGGGTTTTTAACTTAGTTAGATAGTTATGCAACTTGTTTCGGGAAGACTACCTCGAACACCTGTTTCATGTTCTCGACGAAAATGAATTTTAGGCTTTTTTTGATTTCATTCGGTAGTTCTCTAATGTCTTTTTCATTTTCTTTTGGAAGGATAACTTCACGAATACCTAAGGTGTGCGCCGCAAGCAATTTTTCACGGATTCCGCCTACAGGCAATATTCTGCCTGTAAGAGTAATTTCACCTGTCATAGCTACCCCTTCTTTTATGGATTGCTTTAAGAGTGATGACAAAATAGATACTGCTATAGTAATGCCAGCAGATGGACCGTCTTTTGGGATAGAAGCCTCAGGTGCGTGCACATGAATATCTAATTGCTTATAAAAATCAGGGGAGAGTTTAAAATGCGAGGCATTGGCACGAATATATGTTAAGGCAGTTTGTGCTGATTCTGTCATAACCGAACCTAATTGACCTGTGCAAAGAAGGCTACCCTTCCCTTTCATGATGCTTGTCTCTATAATTTGAACTATTCCACCGTATGGAGTCCAAGCCAATCCTACTGCAACGCCACTGCTTAGATTTTTTATTGTTTGAGAACGTGAATATATAGGTGGTCCTAAAATGTTTTCTACTTCTTCTTGTGTGAGGATAATTGGTGGCTTTTTTACATTTGTTACAATCCAGCGAGCCACTTTTCTTATGATTCCTGATATTTGACGTTCTAATTCGCGAACCCCAGATTCTTCTGTATATTTAGATATTAAATAGCGAATAGTATCAGGTTTAAAAACAAGGTCCTTTTTATGTAATCCTGCTATTTTTATTTGTTTCGGGATTAAATATTTTATGGCAATTTCAAACTTTTCATTAGGAGTATAGCCTGGAATTTTAATAATTTCCATACGGTCATAAAGAGGAGGGAGAATATCATATTCGTAATTTGCAGTGGCAATGAAAAAGACTTCTGATAAGTCAAACTCAACATCGAGGTAATGGTCCATGAAATATTTGTTTTGTTCAGGGTCTAAGACTTCAAGTAATGCGGAAGCAGGGTCACCACGAAAATCGTTCCCAATTTTATCAACTTCATCTAATACAAAAACAGGGTTTATTACATTTGCCTTTTTTATATTCTGAATTATTCTGCCTGGCATAGATGCTACGTATGTGCGCATATGTCCTCGAATTTCTGCTTCGTCACGAATACCTCCTAATGACATACGAATAAATTTGCGGTCTAATGCTGATGCAATTGAATTGCCGAGGGAGGTTTTCCCAACACCAGGAGGTCCCACAAAGCATAGAATAGGACCTTTAGTTAGGTTTCCACTTAATATTCGAACAGCGAGAAAATCAAGTATGCGGTCTTTAACTTTGTCTAATCCAAAGTGATTTTTATCCAAAATTTTTTTGGCACGGTTAAGGTCCATTTGGTCTTTTGTTCGTTTATCCCATGGAAGACTGCATAACCATTCTATATATTCTCGAATAGTTGATGATTCAGGGCTAAATGTTTGTAGTTTTTCTAATCGTTTTAATTCAGAGTTGGCTTTTTCTAAAACATGGGGAGGAAGATTTGTTTTATTTATAAGTTGTTTTAATTCTTCAGTGTCGGAGAAATAATCAGAAAGCCCTTGTAAATCAATACCTGATTCGGTTTGATTATCTGTGAGCCATGGTTCCGAGTCGTCATCGGTATATTCCTTTATACTTGTGGATAGCAATTTTTCTTCTTGTGATAGTCGATTCTCTCGGATTAAGTATTTTGCTATTTTTTTGAGAAGAGAGGTCAATGAAAGTGTTTCCAACAAATTTTGTCTTTCTAAAGTATGAATATGTAAATGAGTACAGATAATGTTGGAAAAGTCTTCATATGACTCACATTCTCTAAGGGTATTTAGTACTTCGATAGGTATTTTTGTGTTTTCTGTAATATATGTTTTAAATTCTTTTAATATAAGAGAACGAAGAGCTCGTAATTCTTTATTACGATTAAGATTTTGTTTTGGAAATTCTAATGAGATTTGTTCAATTATTGCTGATATGAATGGTTCGAATTGTTTCCATTCTTTTATGTGTCCTCTTGAAAGTGTTTCAACAAAAATTTTTAGAATCCCATTAGGAAGTGCAAGTGTTTGCTGGATTTGTGCAATAACTCCTGTGTTGTGGTAGGCTTCTTTTTCTTTTGTGTCATCTGCTTTTTCTTTGGATAAGACGATAAATATTAATTCAGAAGAACGAATAGACTCCTCTATTGCACAAACGGAGGTCTCTTTTGAAACCAGTAATGGTGTTGTTGTTTTTGGGAAGAGGACAATATCATGGACAGGAAGGACAGGTAGTTCGAATATTCTGTTTGCGTTGATTATGGTGCTTTTACTCTTTTGTTTTTTAGATTTCATAAAAATAACCCAGCAGATAAAATAAATTATATCCAGATTTGTGTTTGTGATAGTTGTGAAATATAACAGTGAAACGAGATATTATACTAATCTTTAAGCTGATGCGGTGTTCTTTTTAATATCTTCTTTATTGTGAATATCACTTTCGTATACGAAAAGAGGTTCCTCAGACTTTGTAATAACTCCAGGAGTAATGATGCATTCACGAATATCTTTTCTCGATGGAAGTTCAAACATAACGTTAAGCATAATCTCTTCTAATATACTGCGAAGACCACGTGCTCCCGTTTCTCTATTGATTGCATAATCAGCAATGGCTTCTATTGTTTCTTCAGGAAAATGTAATTTAACATTTTCTAATTCAAAAAGTTTTTCATATTGTTTTGTAATCGCATTTCTTGGTTCGACAAGAATCTTTTTCAAGTCGTTTTTATTAAGTTCGTGAAGAGTTGCCACTACAGGAACTCTACCTACAAACTCAGGTATCATACCGAATGCAATTAAATCCTCAGGCTTTACCATGGATAGCAGTTCACCGATACTATAATCTTTCTTTGACTTAATGTCTGCTTTAAATCCAATGATATTTTTGCCGACACGTTTTTGAATAATCCGTTCTAATCCATTGAATGCACCACCACAAATGAAGAGGATGTTTTTCGTATCAACTTGAATGCATTCTTGTTGTGGGTGTTTTCTACCACCTTGTGGTGGAACATTTGATATAGTTCCTTCTAAAATCTTTAGTAAAGCCTGTTGGACACCTTCACCAGACACATCACGTGTAATTGATGGACTATCACTCTTTCGTGCTATTTTGTCAATTTCATCGATATAAACAATGCCTGTTTCAGCACGAGCAATATCAAATTCAGCATTTTGTAGTAATTTTAGAATAATATTTTCTACATCGTCACCTACATAACCTGCTTCAGTTAAAGTAGTAGCATCAACAATTGCAAATGGAACATCAAGCATGCGGGCAAGAGTCTCTGCAAGTAATGTTTTTCCACTTCCAGAAGGACCAATAAGTAAAACATTGGATTTTTGTATTTCTACACCTTGAATTTCACCACCGTAGGCAATTCTTTTATAGTGATTGTGAACAGCCACTGATAAAATGCGTTTGGATTGCTCCTGCCCAATAACATACTGGTCTAAAAATTCTTTAATTTCACGAGGTGTAGGTACCTTTACTGTTCGTCTATGTCTTTTTCTGTTTTGGTCATCTCTTATAATATCAGCACAAAGACGAACACACTCGTCACATATATTAACATCAGGTCCAGCGATTAGTTTAGAAACTTCATTGTGTTTCTTACCACAAAACGAACAGGTTGGAATCTCCGATTTGATACGTGAATGATTCATAGTATAACTCCAAACAAATCATTTTAAGTTACTTATATATATAATACCATAAAATTGATATTACGTTTACATTACATTGTCAAGAATAAATATTATATACTATTTTAACACTTTTGTCAAGAGTTTACTAATAGAATTTAAAATAAAAATGGCGTTCCCGGAGGGAGTTGAACCCCCAGCCTCTTGGTCCGTAGCCAAGCGCTCTATCCAATTGAGCTACGGGAACACCGTATAAAAACATTATTAAATTGAGAATAAAAGTATATCAGTTTTTATTAAAATATTTCAAGCGGAAGGATGTTTATTTTTTTTGGTCAAGTCTGACTTGTCTGGCTTCTTATTGAAGTGATTTACATTTAAACTTCATAATATAATAAACTTAATTGGTGCAAAATATCGAACAATAAAAAATAAGGATATATGAATATGGTTACAAAAGAGCGTGTTGAAAAACTGTTAAAAGAAATGCAAAATCATTTATTTAATGAACTACTCCCTTTCTGGGAAACGCATGGTGTAGATGAGGAACATGGTGGTTTTTTGACATATCTTGACCGTGAAGGCAGACCTACAGGAGAAACAAAGAAGACGCTTATTTGTCAAGCACGAATGATTTATACTTATTCATCTGCACATCGAGCTAATTTAGGTGATGGAAAATACCTGAAAATAGCAGAGCAAGGGGTTGAATTTCTAAAGAAACATTTTTGGGATAATCAGTATAAGGGATGGATTTGGATAACAGAAAAGGATGGAACTCCGATTGATCAGAGCAAAATTATGTATGGACAGTCTTTTGGTATTTATTGTTTGAGTGAATATGCAATGGCATCGGGTGATGAAGAAGCCCTTGAACTTGCGGAGGAAACATGGAGAACGATTAAGGCTCAGGCTGTAGATATTGCACACGGTGGATTTGGCGAATTTTTTGAGAGAGATTGGACACCTAAAAAGCCAGGTGTATATGGTGGAGACCGAAAATCATTTGATGTACATATGCATTTGATGGAAGCCTTTACAAATTTATATGAAGCAACAGGCTCACTTAAACATAAACAGGACACCTTAAATGTAATTAAACTGATTTATGACAAAATGGTTCATCCTGAATATGGAACAGGAATGGCACAGTTTAGTTTTGATTGGAAACCTCTACGAGCCATCATTTTTAAGAATGTTTGGGGTTCTGACCGTGATGCTGATGACCCTGAAGGCAGACCTTTAAATAATACCAGTTTTGGTCATAATGTAGAATTTTGTTGGTTGTTAAATCATACATTGAATATTCTTGGTGAGGATGTAGAACCCTATAAAGAAAAAATGAAAAAGATGTTTGACCATTGTATAAAATATGGAATTGATTGGGAAAAAGGGGGTGTTTATTGTGAAGGTCCTAATGATGGTCCTGCACGAGAAAGAAATAAAGAATTCTGGCAGCAAGCGGAAACACTTGTGGCTATGTTAGATGCTTACCTGTTATTTGGTGATGAAAAATACTTTGACGCATATGAAAACGTTCATCGTTTTGTTATGGATTATGTTATAAATCATGCTGTTGGGGAGTGGTTTCCATTATTTGATGAAAACAATAATCTTTTGTGGGATTATATGGCACATGCATGGAAAATCAACTATCATACTGTCCGTTCTGCTATACAATCGGAGAGGAGATTAGCAAAAATCCTCGCAAAAATTAGTTAAGTTAATATATATCTAATTTGCCAATATTTTGTTAAAAATTATTTGCAAAGAGTTTGTGCATTGAACAATTATATATCCAAATACAGAGAATATTTCCTTATATCTTTTCTCGTCTTTGTCGCTTTTGCTTTACGTTTATACCGTATTACAGAACAGTCTATATGGCATGAAGAGTATGTCTATATAGCAAATATAAAAATATGTGATCTGTGGACAAATATTAAATTACTGTTTATAAATGTTCCTGAATATGGACTCTCACCTGCAGGATTAGTTCTATATTTCTTTTGGGTACGTATTTTTCCGAATACCATTTGGATTTGGAGACTTTTGCCTATCTGTTTTGGAATATTATCTATAATTCTCCTTTATTTTTTTGGAAAATGGGTAAAAGATTGGAAGGTTGGCTTCCTTGCAGGGTTACTAATGGCACTATCTCCATTTAATATTTATATTCATCAGGAACTAAAGGGGTATGCTTTTATTTTATTTTTTTCTTTACTGTCATGGTTTGCTTTTCTAAATTATCTTAATAACTCTAAGAGTAAGAAATGGCTTTTTATTGGTGCATTATCTAATTTATTGCTACCCTGGTTTCATGCTTTATACTTTGCAATTCCTTTTATTCAATTTCCTTTGTTAATTTGGTATAAAAAACGGTATG
>JAIWNQ010000117.1 GCA_020216745.1 Candidatus Hydrogenedens sp. | reverse complement strand
AGAAGCAATTTTATCAATTGTTGGCGTTGTCTTTCTTTGATAACCGTAGCAAGACATATGGTCAGCACGTAATGCATCAAAGAGAATAAGAATTACTTTTGAAGGTCTTTCAATTTTATTTGAATCTTGGGCAGAAACAATAAAGGCTAATAGTAAAAACCAGAGAAAGAAAACCACTATTATTTTTGTTCTATTCATATTGATGGTTCCATTTTAGAGATTATAACAATAACAGGATTAATAGCAATAAATATCAGTATTATTAAACAAAAAAAATTACTCATAATATTAACATAATGAAACCATTTTGAACCATGAAGGGAATATAAATTAATATATTAGATTTTAATGTTTTTATATCAAGGAGTAATCAAATGAAAAAGTTGATGTTTGGGAATGAAGCGATAGCCTTGGCAGGGATCCATTCAGGAATTACTTTAGGAACTGGCTATCCTGGAACTCCGTCTACGGAGATCTTGGAGTATTTTTCGGAGTATGGAGGAAAAGCCCAATGGTGTCCTAATGAAAAAGTGGCACTTGAAGTGGGTATCGGTGTCGCTTTTGCAGGTGGGAATGCCTTAGTGACGATGAAACATGTGGGGCTTAATGTAGCATCGGACCCATTGTTTACAGTTGCTTATACAGGTGTGGAAGGTGCTCTTGTTATTATTTCTGCGGATGACCCCGATATGCATTCCAGTCAAAATGAGCAGGATAATAGAAATTATGCCCGTTCTGCGGGGGTAATGATGTTAGAACCGTGCGATAGTCAAGAATGTTACGATTTCTTTTTTGAAGCAATTCGACTTTCAAAAGAATGGAAATTGCCCGTTATTCTCAGACCAACAACGAGAGTATGCCATTCCATGTCTATTGTAGAATTTGAAGAAAAAGAATATAATCCCGTATTACCAGAAAAATATAATCCAGATAAACCAGGTCGAGTTATGATTCCTGGTTATGCAAGACCTGCTCATAGAAGATTAAGGGGAAAATTGGCACAAATTAAGAAATGGAATGAATCTTTTGGATCCAATAAGGAAGAAATTAAATCTGAAGAGTTAGGAATCATAACTTCGGGCGTCTCATATCTTCATGTTTTAGAAGCAGAACCCAATGCATCTGTTTTGAAAATCGGAATGTGTTATCCATTTCCAGAAGAGAAGATACGAAGCTTTGTGAGGAAGCATAAGAAATGCATAGTTATTGAAGAAGGAGACCCCTTTTTGGTGGAAAATTGCCGGTATCATGGAATACCCGTTGAAGAGAAACCAGAGATGTATCGCTTCGGAGAATTAAATGTAAATAGGGTTCGACGAATTTTGAAAGGGGATACCTCTCCAGAACCACAGATAAAACGGGGAAGACCGCCAAGATTATGTGATGGTTGTCCACATAGAGCAACTTTTACCTTATTAGGAAAAATGAATTGTATTATTACAGGTGATATTGGATGTTATACCCTAAGCGTATTACCTCCTTTTCAGACTATGGACTCTTGTGTATGTATGGGTGCCAGTATTACTGTAGGACTTGGTTTAAGACACTCATTACCACCTGAAGAAGCAAAGAGGGTCGTCAGTGTAATAGGGGATAGCACATTTATCCATAGTGGATTACCTGGTGTCATAGAAATGGTATACAACCCGCCACCAACGGGGCATGTCATTATAGTTCTTGATAATAACACAACTGCGATGACAGGTATGCAAGAGCACCCTGGAACAGGTAAAAAATTAAATCATGAACCAACGAATCAGGTAGTAATTGAAGATGTTGCAAAAGCTATTGGAGTAGAGAATGTAATTGTTACTGACCGTGTCTCTGTACTTGAAAAATCATTAGAGGAAGCACTTAACAATAACAAAACAAATCTTATTGTTATGAGAAAGACATGTGCCTTGTTAAGAAGAAAACAACAGAAAACTGAAACACACCAGACAACAGGAGACAAGACGAATGTTACACCAAGAGGTAATTAATATTGTTTTAGCAGGTATTGGAGGAACAGGAGTTATCTTATCTTCAAATATCGTGGCAGACTCAGCATTCCTTGCAGGATATGATGTCCGAAAGAGTGAAATACATGGTATGAGTCAACGGGGAGGTTCTGTATCCAGTGATGTACGTTTTGGTAAAAAAGTTTATAGTCCTATGGTTCCTGATGGGGAAGCGGATTTCCTTCTTGTTATGCATCCTGATGAGTTAGAAAATAATTTGTATCGCTTAAAACCTAATGGAATAGTAATAGATATATCTATTATTGTAGGTGAATCGAGAGAGTTGTCTCTGCTAAATGATGAGAAATACTTGCCAGTAAATCAAAAAAACTTTAACATTTGCCTTTTAGGAGCCTTGAGTAATTATTTAGATATTCCTTATGACTGCTGGAATAAAGCAATATTTTCTAATTTACCAAAGAAAGTTCACGAACAAAATAAGGGTGTCTTTGAATACGGAATGAGACTGACGGAAGAAGTAAAACAGAAATAGTATTTTATATCCCTCACAATTTGTATAATTAATAAAATATTTGTTTTTATTTGAACATGGTAAAGAAATCTAAAGGATGGAATATGAAAACAAATGAATATATTGTTGGTGTAGATATTGGAGGGACAAAAATATTATCAATTGTTGTAAATGGCAAATTTAATATCATCTCAAGATGTCGCAAAAAGACTAAGGGTTGGTTAAAAGATACGAAGCCAGAGAATCGAATTATACAGACAATAGAAGAGTCTATAGAAAAAGCAGGCAATCCAAAGATTATAGGAATAGGTGTTGGTGCACCAGGACCTGTTGACCCTAAAAATGGAATTGTTATAAATACTCCTAATCTCGGTTGGGAAAATTTTCCCATAGCAGAAATTCTTTCAAAACATTTTTCAGTACCCGTTGTTTTAGATAATGATGTAAATCTCGGAACGTATGCGGAGTGGCAATTTGGGAGATATAAAGACGCTAAACATGTTGTGGGTGTTTTCCCAGGAACTGGTATAGGTGGAGGACTTATTATAAACCGCAAAATTATTCATGGAGCAAGTGGAGGTGCGGGTGAAGTAGGACATATGACATTGCAGATTGATGGGCCACCATGTGGTTGCGGGAAAAGGGGATGTTTAGAGGCATTAGCTTCACGGATTGCCATCACAAAAGAAATATCAGCCCTTGTTTTACGTGGCGAATCTGAATTTCTTTCCGAAGTGGTTGGAACAGATATTTCAAAAATACGTAGTGGTGTTATTGCAGAGGCGATTCGAAATGGAGAAAAGAAAGTTGAAAATATTGTACGGAAGGCAGCATACCTTACAGGAGTGGCTATTGCTAATCTTATAAACATATTAAGTCCAGAATTAGTTATATTAGGAGGTGGACTTATCGAGGCGTTAGGGGATATATATGAAGAAGAAATTCAAAAAGCAGTAAAAGAACATGCTATGCCTTTTCTTAGAAAGAAAGTTTCAATAGAAATAGGTAGATTAGGTGATGATGCTGTGGCATTGGGTTCTGCGCTGTTGTGTGCAAAGAAAAATGAAATAATATAAAAGAAAGTAATAAAAGTAATAACAGGAGAAGAAAAATGAATTTGAACTGGATGTTTGTAAAATCTAAATTAACTCCTCCTATGGACCCTAATTTTATTCCCCCCAAGTTAGTAAATGAACAATTTAAAAGTAAAGTTAAAGAAACAAAAGATGCGGTAAAAGTCGTTATTGCTCTGGAGAGATTAAATAAGTCAATTTCACGGTTTGAAACAAAAATATTTCCAGAAGGGCATCCTTTGTTTGAATCAAGTTATTTTTATATCGAACGGATTCTAAAATTTTTATTGTGGCAAAAAGGAGGATGGAAAATATATATTTATGCTCCAAAACAATTAATTCAATATATAGAAAAAACATATTCACCTCAGGGGGAGAGAGCATTTGATTATAAATTTATGGGTGAAGATGTATATGAGCAACTATTTACAATAGTGCCATGTAAATCAGAAGAGGAAGTTCCCCTTGCAAATGAGACATCTCAACGTTTAGGTAGACATACCGAAGGGTGTAGAGTTGGATTTGATTTAGGTGCTTCTGACCGCAAAGCGTCAGCCGTTATTGACGGGGAAGTAGTGTATAGTGAAGAAAAAATTTGGGAACCTCGTAAACATTCAGACCCTGCTTATCATTATAATGAAATAATGACAGCGATAAAGACAGCAGCATCAAAAATGCCACGTTTGGACGCAGTAGGGGGAAGTGCTGCAGGGGTATATGTCAATAATCGTGCAATGGTAGCTTCTTTGTTTAGAGGTGTCCCGAAAGAACGATTTCATGAAGTGCACGAGTTATTCAACCGTATGGGTGAAGAATTAGGTGTTCCTCTTGTTGTCGTAAATGATGGTGAAGTTACTGCATTAGCTGGCTCTATGTCCATTGGTGATAATTCTGTTTTAGGAATTGCATTAGGTTCCAGTGAGGCGGGGGGATATGTTACCCCTTCGGGGAATATTACTGACTGGCTAAATGAACTTGCTTTCGCTCCAGTAGATTATAATCCGAATGCACCTGTGGAAGAATGGTCTGGTGATAAGGGAGTAGGTGCTAATTATTTCTCACAACAATGTGTGTTTAGACTTGCTCCGAAGGCAGGAATAAAAGTCCCTGACAATATTACAGATGCAGAAAAATTAAAGTTAATACAGGATGAATTAGAAAAAGGGAATCCTGAAGTCATTAAAATATGGCAAACCATGGGAGTCTATTTGGGTTATACCCTTGCCCATTATTGTGATTTCTATGAAATAAAACATGTGCTTATTTTAGGAAGATGTACATCTGGTAAGGGTGGTCCTATTATGCTGGATGAATGCCTAAATGTTTTAAAAATAGAATTCCCAGATATCAGTGAAAAAATAAAAGTGCAATTACCTGATGAAAAAAATAGAAGGGTTGGTCAATCTATCGCTGCTGCAAGTTTGCCTGAACTCAAAAAGTAAGGTCAAGTAGATTTACTTTTCTTTTCCGCTTCTTTGATTTTATGCCACGAATTCCATGCTTCTTCTTCTGTAACTGCTTTTTTGTCTCCAAAGACATGTTCATGTCGTCGTATCATTTTTTTGTGGGCACATTGTAATGCTTCTAATAAATTTATTTTTCCTTCTGATTCTCCTGCAACTGCTGAAGCAATCAATATAAATAAAACATCTCCAAACTCTTCATTTATATCTGAATTGTTGCCTTTCTCCAATGCTTCTATATACTCTTGGCATTCTTCATTTGCATATTTGGCAAAATCTAAAGATGTTTGTTTTCGATCCCATGGACAACCTTCTGGGCTTCTTAAATATCGTGCAAGTTCAATTAAAACCTCAAATATTTCTCCTGCTTCATTTTTATTAAAATTTAATAAATCTTCTTTTTTCATATAAACTCCAATTGAATAATTGTTAGTAATTCTAAAAAGCCATTATAAAGAAATATTAAAAGGAAACACAAAGAATATTTCTACATCGTTTTTTACCATCCAACAAACAAAACTCTCAATGTAATATGATATATTGTGTATAAATAAAAGAACACCTTAAAAAGATATAGGGGTTGTTTTTATGAAAATACATTTTTCTGGTATCGGTGGAACCGCAATGATAGGCGGGGCTTATTTAGCAAAGCAGAAAGGCTATGAAATTCGAGGGAGTGATAATCCTTTATACCCTCCCACGTCTATTTTAGTTGAAAAACTATCTGTTCCAATTTATGAATGTTATAAATCGAGTAATTTAGATTGGGGTCCTGATATTGTCGTTATTGGTAATGCCCTTAGTCGTGGAAATGAAGAAGTCGAAACAGTATTAGATAAACGAATGACTTATACAAGCTTACCAGAATGGTTACGATATAACATATTACAAAAGAGAAAGTCTATTGTCGTTTCAGGAACTCATGGAAAGACAACAACGACTTCTTTAATAGCATGGATTTTGAAGGTTGCTAATATGAAACCTGGATATTTGATTGGGGGATATCCTATCGATTTTGAATTTCCTGCTGAGTTAGGAGAAGAAAATTCTTATTTTGTAATTGAAGGTGATGAATATGACACGGCATTTTTCGACAAAAGAGCAAAATTTCTTCATTATTTACCACAGGTTGTTGTAATTACATCCCTTGAATATGACCATAGTGATATATATAACAATATTCATGAAATTGAGAAGGCATTCCAATTATTGTTAAGAACCGTTCCCTCTAAAGGACTTGTGTGTTTATGTGGCGATAATAACGCACAAATTTTGAAAGAATATTGTTTTTCACAGAGTATCACTTATGGATTTTCAGACGAATGTCTCTGGAAAACGAAGGTTGAATTTAGTGCAGATAATAAACAAATGGAACAACATATATATTATAAAGATAAATATTTAGGAAAAGTAACAACATCCTTATTTGGTAATCATAATGCCCTTAATATCCTTTGTGGGGTGGCTGTTACTCACTCATTAGGTATTCCTTTTTCTGTTATAAGGGATGGGATAAGCAGTTTTAGAGGTGTCCGAAGAAGGCAGGAGATATTTCTTATGGCACAGGGCAAGACCTTTATTGATGATTTTGCACATCATCCAACTGCTATTAAAGAAACATTATTATCGTTCAAAATGAAATACCCTGATAAAAGAATAATTGCTGTCTTTGAACCACGTTCAAATACTACTGTAACAAATATATTTCAAAATGAGATTACAGATGCTTTGTCATTAGCAAATGAAGTGTGGATAACACCTATTTATAGAGAGGAGAAAATACCAGAAGAGAAAAGATTAAATAAAATAGAAATTGTCGAAATTCTTAATAAAAGAGGTATAAAAGCAAATAATGCCAAAACTTATGATGAAATATTTCAATACCTATGTAATAATTTAGAAGGGGAAGTAATAGTGATTTTGATGAGTAATGGTGCTTGTGGTCATTTAAGGGAAAACATCCAAAATTATTACTCTAAGAAATAATATGTTTTATTTAAAAATAGCAGATGTTTTATTAACTGTTATACATCTTATTTTTATAGTTTTTATATTATTTGGGTGGATTCCAATTAAATTGAGGAAGGTCCATTATATATCAATGTGGATAGTATTTATATCATGGTTTTTGTTGGGTCTATATTTTGGTTTGGGTTATTGCCCGTTGACAGATTTACATTGGAAAATAAAGATTAAACTTAACGAGGTAAACCTACCATATTCATTTATAAAATATATTCTCGACAGAATAACTAAAAACGATTTTGATGAAACAATGATTAATTACGTAACAGTAGTAGTTTTTATATTCATTTTTATCCTATCGACTTATTTTTTTATTAAGGATAAGAGAAGTAAAAAAACAACTTAAAAGGTGTTTAGAAAAACAAAGTAAAAAGCAAGTATAATATTGGCAAAATCCCCTTTATAGTCTGAAAGAAATAAGGATGTTTTTATGCCTTTTATACGAGGATTTAAAGCACTTCATTATAATCCTGAGAAAATAGATGATTTTGCCAATGTTATTGTTCCGCCTTATGACATTATAAATTCAGAAATGAGAGACAATCTGGCAAAGAGAAGTGAATATAACTTTGTTCATATTGACCTACCTATTGACACAAATTGCAAAAGTAAATATGAAAATGCAGGAGAATTATTTAAGGAGTGGCAAGAAAAGAAGATTTTTATCCGTGATAGTCATATTAGTGCTTATTGGCTAAGGCAACGTTTTACAGATATACGGGGTATTCAAATGGAAAGATTAACATTGTTGTCGTTAATAAAAATTCCATTGCATGGGGAAGAAAATCAGATTCTACCCCACGAGAAGACATTTGAAAAGCCGATTGAGGACAGACTTTCTTTGATGAAGACTACAAATGCACAGTTAAGTCCTGTATTTTTGATTTTCTCCGATACAGAACGACATATTAACAAAGTTTTTTATAATTTAATAAAGAATGAAAACAAACAACCCGAAATATGCGTTACAACCATTGATGGTGTTTTTAATGAGATATGGCAAACACGATGGATTGAAGAGTTGACAGAGATATTTAAAGATAAAACATTATATATTGCAGATGGTCATCATCGTTTTAAGACAGCAAAACATCTTCTTCAAGAAAAACTGGGTTCGGTAGAGGAAAGTAAGAAAGATGGGAATATGATAGAGCCATATTTTTATCTTTTTACTGGTTTAGTTGCGTTTGAAGACCCAGGGTTAATAATAAATGCACCTCATAGAGTTATCAAAAATATAGAAATAGATTATGACAGTTTTTTTTCTAAATTAAGTGTTTACTTTAATATTGTGCATATTGAAGGAAATCCCATAGATTATATACATAAAAGAGAGAATAATTGCGGAGATAAAAGTAAAACATCTCGGTGTTTTGGATTTGTAGATAAAAACAAAGGAAGGTTTATCCTTGAACTTAAAGAGGAAGGGCTGAAAAGACTGATAGAGAAGCAGAATACAAAAGCATTACATGAGACAGATGTATATGTACTTCATAAATTACTTTTTGAGGAAGTTCTAAAACTTACTCCAGAAAATCCCTTAATTTATGAGACCAATCCTTTCCGTTGTATTGAAATGGTAGAGATGGAAAATTGTTCGATGGCTTTCCTTATAAATCCTATTTCGCCACACACAATAAAAAAATGTGCAGATAACCATGAGTTTATGCCTCAAAAGGCAACATACTTCTTCCCTAAAATACCCAGCGGACTTATTGTATATGAACTTTCAAATGAAAGTTTATAAATATCTATTTGCCCATAATCATTTTAACAATGTTACTTATTACTGGGACATTCCATCCAGCCATAGTGGCACCAACCCCTGCCATTATTAAAACAAGAAGAATAGCCGCAATTGCTGCTATTGTTTCACGTACTTTTGTAATAGACATATACTGTTCCTTTTATTAGGTCAGGTTTAATACGTTGTTTTATATGCCAAACATGGCAAGAGTATAAATAGGATAAACTTATATCCTATCTATTTCTAATTTTTTACTTGTTTAATTTAGAAAGAGCATTGCTTACAATTTCCATAAGTTTTTTGCCATATTGTATGTATGAATTGTAAAGTTGTTCTTCACTCTCTGCCTGTTGACCCGTGTGAATTACAGCTGCAAGATGAGGTTCAATAGAGAACCCGCCATCATAACCAGATTTTAAAAGATCAAATATAATTTCAGGGACATATCCATCACCTTCCCCACAAAGACAATAAACATCCTCACCATTAATTTTTTTAGCATCCTTAATATGAACATATACAATATCTTTTTTTACCTTCAAATAATACTCCCATGCATCTTGTCCATAAGTCACTGGATTCCCAGTGTCAAAAACGACTTTCAACGCAGGACTATCCACCTCACCTAAAAGAATATTGCTATTGTCTGCAGATAAACCGCCCCAACCACTACAATTTTCATGAACAAGGATAACACCTCCATCCTCTGCAATTTTTGCCAACTCTTTCATCCTTCTTATGGCTTCGTTTCTCCATTCTTTTTCGTCAATAGGATTTTTAGGGTCATTAGGATAACTCATAACGCGAATAAATTGAGTATTAAGTTGATGCATTCTGGGAATAGCATTTTTCAAATCATTAATATCAATTTGTGGGTCACATGTGATAGGTCGTGCCCAATTTGCAATAGCACTTGCAAAGCACGAAACCTTCATTTGATTTTTCTCTAATTCATCCTTAACGTAATTAAATACCTCTTCTGGAACCTGTGTGAAGTTTACGCCATCGACCATTCTTAACTCCATGTATGACCATCTCAATTCTTTATGTGCTTGTATCTGTTTTTGAATAGATTTGCCAGCTTCGTCGCTAATACCTGAATAAAACATAATATTTCCTTTCTTTTTATATTATATTAAATAATACTTTTTATCATTTGTGCTGAGGCTTTAATATAGTCTAATTTTTCAGCTTCAGATTTTGTATTATATTCCATGTGA
>JAIWNQ010000110.1 GCA_020216745.1 Candidatus Hydrogenedens sp. | reverse complement strand
TGGAACCCTTCTTTAGTAGCGTTAGCTATAAATTCCTTTTCTAATGCCTCATCAGGCAAGCGGAACGTCACATTCATTCGTGAACGAGACTCTTTCTGGGCATGTCCTTTATAAAATCCCGTATGTTTATCAATCACATCATACAAAACCTGTGCTTTCTTCTTATTTATCTCTTCCATTTTTTCCAAGCCACCAATATCCTCTAATAACCACTTCAAAACAAGACCTATAATGTAAATACTCCATGTCGAAGGGGTATTATACAGTGAATTATTCTCCACCATCAGCCGATAATCTAACAGCGAAGGAAGTTTTTCTGGTACCAAAGGTAATAGGTCCTCACGAATAATCACCACGGCTATACCCGAAGGTCCTACATTCTTCTGAGCACCCGCATATATCAATGAATATTTTGTAATATCAATAGGACGAGATAAAAAGTCAGAAGACGCATCGCAGAATAAAGGCTTTTCACCTACGTCTGGCTCATTAAAAAATTCTATTCCCTGAATTGTTTCATTTGAAGTAAAGTGCACATATTTAGCATCTGTAGAAATACTTATCTCTGAAGATAAGGGTATTCGCACATAATTCTCAGCCTTTCCAGACCATGCTTCCCTCACAGTACCATGCTTTTTAGCTTCTCCCATCGCCTTAGAAGCCCATGAACCCGTATTTATATAATCTGCCGTCCCACCATTTAGAAAATTCATCGCTAACATTGAAAATTGCATCGTCGCACCACCCGGAGTAAATATAACTTTATATGTGTCAGGCATATTTAACAATTTTTTCAAACAATTTTTAGCATTTTCAAGTATCTCATCAAAAGTCTTTGAGCGATGACTTATCTCCATTATTGACGCTCCAGCCCCAGGATAAACAAGCAATTCTTCCTGTGCTTTCAACAATACTGGTTCAGGTAACATAGATGGTCCAGCAGAAAAATTAAAAACACGTCCCTCTAACATAATCTAATCCTTATTAAGTTAAAGTTGAATTGGATATATATGAAATAGAAAAACGATTTTGAGTAGAATAACGCCCAATATCTATAATTTCAATAATTATATCATATCTGTTTTTCAAATTTAAAAATAAAAAAGTAAAATACTATGGATGACCTAAATCAATACAAAAGAGAACCCGTTCCATATATTCCACAAGAACCCTTCTATAAGGGAGTAGATATTGATTCCTTAACTCCAATAACAAGAAATCCAATTCATGTAGTTTTAGATAACCTCAGAAGTGCATACAATGTAGGTTCAATATTTAGAACTGGTGATGCTGGTGCGGTAGAACACATATATCTTTGTGGCATGTCAGCCCATCCACCCCATAAAAAAATAGAAAAAACTGCATTAGGAGCCCACGAATATATCCCATGGAGTTATTATGAAAGGACGAAAGACTGTATCCTTCGTATAAAAGAAAAAGAAATCCCCATTGCATCTATTGAAATAACAGAAAATTCCACTTCCTACTTCGAATTTAATTGGCCCAAACCTGTTGCTATCGTTTTTGGAAATGAAGTATTAGGTGTTCAGGAAAAAGTATTAAAAATGTCTGATTATATTATTCATATACCTATGTTTGGTTATAAAAATACAATAAATGTTTCCACCACATTTGGTATCATTCTTTATGATATTTTGCATAAATGGGGGAGAAAAACTTAAATTTTCTCTCTTTTAATGTTCACCCGTTTCCCTGTATTCGCAGATTCGTAAGCAAATATAGTAACTTCTACCGACCTCAAACCATCCAAACCTGTTGAAATAGGGTCACGTCTTTCTTGAATTGATTTAACAAAATCACTTATTAAACCCATATCGGGGTTATCACCCCAAAAAGCCCATTCTGTCTTCATAGCAAAATCACTGTAAACGTTTAATTTCTGATTAAAAGCATCTACATATAAGACCCCTTTGGTGCCTACAAATTCTAATGTCACATCACCCCAGGTCGGAAAACTCTTCGGTCTACTCCAACTTGCGATGTGAGATACCTGAATCCCACCTTCCATCTCTAATTGTAAGCAACCAATATCATCCGTGGTTAATGTTTTCTTATGAACCTGATTGCCCAGTTCACAATATACGGACATAAATTCCTTTCCTGTTATCCAACGAAGAATATCAGCCACATGCACAGTATGATCCATCGTTGCTCCACCACCAGAAAGGCTAATATCACCGAACCAACCACCAGGGTAAAAACCATTATTTGTGCAAGATATTGACAAAATAGTTCCCAATTTACCCGATTCGATATACTCTTTTGCCCTTATAATTGGGGCTAAAAATTTACATGGGAACGCAATACCTAAACCGACACCTTCTTCTCTACATGTTTTTATCATCATCTTAGCATCTTCTATTGTTGTAGCAAGTGGCTTCTCACAAAGTATCCACTTCTTGGCTTTTCCTGCTTTTATTACCATCGGCTTATGATTTACATTTTCAGATGTAATTACAACTCCATCAGTAGGCAGACTTAAAAATTCATCCATACTCTCTACAAATTTTGTATTATATTTTTGAGCCGCATCTTTACCTCTTTCTACATCGTCATCCCAAATAGCTGTTAATTCAACATCAGGCAAAGAACATAAACAATGGGCATAACTATATGCATGTAAGTGAGCAAAACTCATAATCCCTACTTTAATCATTTTTAATCCCTCCTTATAATGAAATAGGTTGCTTAGTTTTTGCTGAACGGAGGCACGCACTAACTATCTCAACAGCCTTCAAACCATCATTTGGCTGAACTTTTGGTGTCTTATCATTTTGTATCCAATCGATAAAATCTTCCCATTCCTTTTGATAAGGACTTTTAATAACAGGACTTTCTGGGACGATAGTGCCAGATATCTTGCCTTGCTGTCTCTGATGTAATTCTAATGCATTTTCCATATTGTCATAATAAATGAGACCATCACTCCCACAAACCTCAACTTTCACCCGAAAACCCGATGGGTGTGCCCATGTCCCTATTACGAGTGCTAAAATGCCATTTTTCATCCGTACCGTAATTTGGGAATAATCTAAGGGAGCACATTTTTTATCAATCAAGTTTTGACAAAATACTGTTTTGACCTCACCAAATACATATCGCAACCAATCTAAGTCGTGAATAAGGCAATCAAATGTAACACCACCACTTAATTTGAAATCACTAAACCAACCTTTAGGTGACATTCCACCACGATACATCTTAACAAAACCAACGTCACCAATTTTTCCAGATTTAATTTGTTCCTGAATAGCCTCAAATTCATGAAAGTACCGAACTACATGACCAACAAATAATTTCACACCTTTTTTCTCAGCCTTATTTACAATTTTTTTACATTCCTCAGTAGTCCTACATAGTGGCTTCTCGCAAAATATATACTTTCCTTTTTTTATTGCTAAATCGAGAATAGGATAATGATATGGAGTTGGTGTTGTTATTACTACAATATCGACATTCTTACTTTGCACCAAATCTTCCCAATTTTTTACATGCTTTGCCTTAAATTCTTTAGCCATGTCTTTAGCTATTCGGCTTACACTGTCCGCACACTGGACGACTTCCAATCCGCAGTTTTTAGCCATAGTAGCATGGAGACGTCCCATCGTCCCACATCCAATAATCCCTACTTTCATAATAAAAAATCCTCCAAGTTTAAATAATATAATGGCGGAGGGTGAGGGACTCGAACCCTCAAGCCCGAAGGCGCCGGTTTTCAAGACCGGTGGATTACCGATTATCCTAACCCTCCGCATCTTTTCTGTGATTATATATATACATAAAATTAACGATTAGTTTCAAATATAATCAACTATGACAACGACTTCATAATCTCATCTAACAAAAAAGGAATATCCTCTTCCTTGACATAACTATACCAAATACCTTCTGGATAAACCATAATATTGGGTCCATGTTCACACTGACCAAGACAACCTGTTCTTGAAACACGAATAACATCTTTTAAGTTTTTATCACGAATAGATTGTTTTAACTTAACTACAAATTCATCGCTTTTATGGACACCACAACAGGGTTTCGTATTATCGTCCTTTTTGTTCGTACAAACAAAAATTGTTTTCTTATAGGGAATCGGTTGTTTTCGCATATTCAATCCCTTCTTTTGTATATGTAAATTAATTATATTTATTATATAAAATTATTAAGGAATTTAGATATTAGGGAAACAAAAAAATGAAAGTAATGGCTTTATATCAACAAGCCCCTATTCAAACACACCCTCTAATTATAGAAGATTGGGATATTCCAAAACCAAAGGAAAAAGAACTCCTTATTAAAATAAATTGTTGTGCTATTTGTAGGACAGACCTACATATTATAGAAGGCGAATTACCTTTAGTAGTATCTCCAATTATTCCTGGCCACCAAATTGTGGGAACTGTCATCGAAATAGGAACACAATGCACAAAATATAAAGTAGGCGATAAGGTCGGAATAGCATGGTTAAGAATGACCTGTGGCACATGCGATTTCTGTAAGATAGGATTGGAAAACTTATGTAAAGATAGCTTATATACAGGTTATCATCAACATGGAGGCTATGCTGAATATACAGTAGTAAATGAAGACTTTGCATATGCCCTTCCAAAAAATTTAGATGACCCCAAAATAGCACCTCTTTTATGTGCGGGTATTATAGGTTTCCGTGCATGGAAAAAGACAGAACTAAGGAAAAACAATGTACTGGCTATATATGGTTTCGGTGCTTCCGCTCATATCATATTACAGATAGCAAAAGCCAAAGGAGTCACTGTATTTGTTGTTAGCCAGAGGAAAAACCACCAAGAATTAGCAATACAATTAGGTGCGGATTGGGCAGGAAGTAACCCCTCTGAACTTCCAGAATTGCCAGATGCAAGTATCATCTTTGCCCCTAATGGAAATCTAATTCCAACTGCTTTAGAATATTTGAAAAAAGGTGGCCGTCTTGTTTTAGCAGGTATCTATATGTCTGATACACCACCTCTTAATTACGAAAGACACATATTTTACGAAAAACATATATTATCTGTAACTTCAAATACACGAGTAGATGGACAAGAATTGTTAAAAGAAGCCATAAATGTAAAAGTAAAAACGCATGTTGAATTAACACCATTAAAAGAAGTAAACGAATTGCTCCAAAAATTAAAAGAAAATAAAATTAATGGTAGTGGTGTAGTTGTAATGTAAGATAATTATAAATAAAATAAAGAAGATAAATTATAGATAAGAACTAATTAATGAAAGGATACAAATATGAGTAAAAAGATATACCAGTTTTTGGCTTTTGATTTAGGAGCTGAAAGTGGCAGAGCTATCTTAGGAACCCTGAAAGATCATAAAATCGATTTACAAATCATTCATCGATTTAGAACCGAAGGGCTTATCATGTTAGGCACCCGACAGTGGGATTTAGCACGCATCTATGAAGAAATGTGCTATGCCCTACGTAAATGTGCCAAAGAATACACCGCTGAATTAGATGGAATTGGTGTAGACACATGGGGTGTAGACTTCGGCTTAATAGCAGATGACGGCTCTGTTATTGCTAACCCTGTTCATTATCGTGATAAGAGAACACAAGGCATTATGGATTACGCATTTTCAATTGTTCCCAAAGAAGAGATATATCAAATCACAGGAATTCAATTTTTACCATTTAACACGTTATTTCAAATATTGAGCATGATAAAAAATAAATCACCTTTCCTAAAAATATCAAAATCATTATTACTCATGGGGGATTTGTTCGGATATTTATTAAGTGGTGTGGCTTCATGTGAATATACTAATGCATCGACAACGCAACTGTTGGATGCTAAAAAAAGAACTTGGAGCAAAGAACTTATCCAAAAATTCTCAATACCGTCGAATATACTACAAAAGATTATTCCACCAGGAACTATATTAGGTGATATACTCCCAGAAATTGCACATAATACAGGGATTTCACCAGAGACCCCAGTCATAGCACCCGCAACACACGATACCGCTTCTGCTGTCGCAGCTGTTCCTATTTTGGATACTTCCGAACCATGGGCATACCTATCAAGTGGAACATGGTCACTATTAGGGACAGAACTTAATGAGCCTAATATTACAAATGAAAGCATGGAAATCGGCTTTACGAACGAAGGGGGTATCGGCAACAAAATTCGTTATCTAAAAAATATTTTCGGTTTATGGCTGGTTCAAGAATGCCGTCGTATTTGGGAACGGGAAGGAACAATGCTATCTTACGAACAACTAACAAAAGAAGCCGAAGAAGCAACCCCATTTAAAGCACTTATACCCGTAAACGAACCACGTCTGTTAGCACCAGAAAATATGCCCAAAACAATTCAAATAATTTGCGAAGAATTAGGGCATCCCATACCACAAACAAGAGGAGAGATTGTACGGTGTGCTTTGGAAAGCCTTGCTTTAAACTACCGTCAAACTATAAAAGCATTAAATAAACTCTTAAACTGCACTATTAAAAAACTCCATATTGTAGGTGGTGGAGTGCAAAACAAACTCTTATGTCAGATGACAGCAGACGCTTGTAATATACCAGTAATTGCTGGGCCTGTAGAAGCAACCGTACTCGGGAATATAAGTGTTCAAGCAATGGCAGTTGGTGCTATTAAATCGCCTCAAGAAATCAGAGAGGTAATTGCCAATTCTGTAATATTAGAACATTATAATCCTACAAATACCGCAGAATGGGA
Organism: Candidatus Hydrogenedens sp.; assembly: GCA_020216745.1. Classification (GTDB taxonomy): domain Bacteria; phylum Hydrogenedentota; class Hydrogenedentia; order Hydrogenedentales; family Hydrogenedentaceae; genus Hydrogenedens. Next base: position 3,266 of record JAIWNQ010000110.1, on the reverse strand, counting down.
CCGTTGGGATAAATAGAAAACTGGAATATCAATGTATATAACGAAAAGCAGTACAAACTTAATATGTAAAAGTGTATTATTTTTAGTTCTTATTCCGTTATCCTGCACATTTAATACCAATACGAACCAAGATACTTTATATGTAGGAAATGGGGCAGAGGTTCAGGACCTTGACCCAGCCACAGTTTCAGGAGTAACAGAACATCGAGTTCTGAGTTCACTTTTTGAAGGTTTAACATCACTTGACCCAAAAAGTTTACAGCCATTTCCAGCAGTAGCGGAAACATGGGACATATCAGATGACAAAAAACTATATACATTCCACCTTAGAAAAAATGCATTTTGGTCAAATGGTGAACCTGTAACATCAATAGATTTCCTTAATTCATGGAAGAGAATCCTTTCACCGAAGCTTTCTGCAGAGTATGCCTATCTGCTCTTCTGTATAAAAAATGCCAAACAATACTACGAAGGACACATCGAAGATTTTAATAAGGTAGGGGTAAAAATCATTGATGATTACACCCTTCAAGTTGAACTTGAATACCCAACAGCATATTTCTTAAAAATGCAAGTTCACAATATTTGGTATCCCATTCACAAAAAAACAATTGAAAAATACGGTAATTTTGATGAGAGAAATAACCCGTGGACACATGCAGGTAAACATATTAGCAACGGACCTTATCAATTGATTGAGTGGATACCGAATAAAATAATTAAAGTCAGGAAAAATCCATATTATTGGAATAAAGAAAGTGTCGCTATAAGTAATATTTACTTCTATCCCATCGATAATCAAATGACCGAAGAACGATTCTTTCGAATTGGATATTTGGACCTAACCAGCACTATCCCATTAAGAAAATTAGATTATTACCGTATAAACCGACCCGAATCACTGCTCTTATATCCATACATCGGTGTGTATTATTATCGTATCAATGTAAAAAAAGCACCATTAAATAATATTTTTGTTCGGAAAGCCTTAGCGTATGCTATTGATAGTTCACAAATAACAAAATATATCTTAAAAGGTGGCGAAACACCTGCTACACATTATGTTCCTAACAACATTGGCGATTATTTATCACCCGAAATAGTTAGATTTAATCCAAAATATGCTCGCGAACTTCTTTATCAAGCTGGATACCCAGATGGAAAAAATTTTCCGACCATCGAAATTCTATTCAACACGTCGGAAGCACATAAGTTAATTGCTGAAGCAATACAACGAATGTGGAAACAACATCTAAACATCAATGTAAAACTCTTAAATCAAGATTGGAAAGTATATTTATCATCATTAAACCAATTGGACTATCAAATTGCACGATCCGCATGGATTGCTGATTTTCTCGACCCCATCAATTTCTTGGAATGCTTTTTAAGTTATAGCGGTAATAACAGAACAGGTTGGGCAAATAACGAGTTCGATAATAAAATAGAACAGGCATATCATGAAACAGATGGGAAAACAAGAAATCGATTAATGTTCGAAGCAGAACAAATACTATTAGATGAACTTCCTATTATCCCAATCTATTTCTATACATGGAAAATGTTAATTTCATCTCGAGTTGATAACTTAAACCCTAACGTCCTCGGTTATATTCGATGGCAAGACTTAAAAATAAAAGAACAAAATAAATCGATAACTCTTTTAGACAAAAGATAAATATGAGAAAATATATTGCAAGAAAAGTGTTATTATTTTTCCCAGTCTTATTAGCTGTGGTTACATTAACTTTTTTCCTTATTCGTCTGGCTCCAGGAGGACCTTTTGACCGTGATAAAAATGTTCCACCTGAAGTTCAACATAGTTTGGAAAAATATTACCATTTAGACGAGCCACTCTTAAAACAATATATTAGATACTTAAATGGAATTGTTCATGTAGATTTTGGTCCTTCCTTTCGAAAACCCAGCTATTCTGTTAGAGAGTGGATTATGATGAGAATACCTATATCATTCGAATTAGGTATATACAGTTTAATTTTTGCATTAGTAATTGGCACGTTATGCGGTTTAATTTCAGCAAGTTATCAAAATACATGGATCGACTCATGTCTAACATCGTTCGCAGTTCTTGGAATATGCATACCTGCCTTTGTATTAGGTCCTTTACTGGTCCTAATCTGCACTTTATATTGGGAAATACTACCCGTAGGTGGTTGGGATTTCCCACAACAAAAAATACTTCCGTCAATATCTCTCGGTTTTATTTATTCTGCTTATATTGCCCGAATTATCCGTTCAGGCATTATTGAAGTATTAAAACAAGATTATATAAGAACAGCAAAAGCAAAAGGTGCCTCTAAAACACGAATACTTTTTATACATGCCTTAAAAGGTTCGCTACAACCACTGATAGCATATTTAGGTCCAGCAATTGCAGGATTATTAACAGGGTCTTTTGTTGTCGAAACTATATTTCAGATACCAGGACTGGGTAGGGAGTTCGTCGAAGCCACGTTTAACAGAGATTATACAATGATAACAGGGATTGTCATTATTTACGCTATCCTTATCCTTATATTTAACTTGATTGTTGATATTATTCAAGGTTGGCTTGACCCAAGGATTTCATACGAATGAAACGAAAAATGAATGATACATCAACACACTTTTTGCAAAATCTAAACATAAAGGGGAAAATAACATTACTTTTATTAATACTCATTATCTTGTCATCGTTCTTATTTCCAATATTTTTACGTACAAGTTATGAAGAACAAAACCTCGAATTAGGTGCTGTTCATCCATCTTTTAAACACTGGTTTGGTACAGATATTTTAGGCAGAGATTTATTTATAAGGACAATGTATGGGATAAGAGTATCATTTTGGGTTGGAATATGTGCCACTGCAGTGGCTCTGGTTATAGGTGTTACCTATGGTTCTATTTCTGGTTATATTGGAGGATGGATTGATACGTGGATGATGTACCTTGTGGATATTCTTTATACAATGCCGTTTACAATGTTTGTTATTATACTGATGACTTTTTTCGGTAGAAATTTCTATTTGCTATTTATCGCTATAGGTGCTGTAGAATGGCTAACAATGGCACGAATTATACGCGGAAAAGTTTTATCTATAAAACAGCAAGATTTTATAACATCAGCCAAAGCCCTTGGTTTCTCAAATCCTCGAATTCTTTTCCGACACATTATTCCAAACCTTATAAACATTATCGTTGTTTACACAACATTAACAATACCACAGGTTATCTTGCTGGAAGCTTTTCTTAGTTTCCTTGGATTA
>JAIWNQ010000109.1 GCA_020216745.1 Candidatus Hydrogenedens sp. | reverse complement strand
GGTGTTCAACCCCCAATGTGTTCTTTGGGCGTCCTTATAAGAGATGGTGTTGAAGTTATGGAAGAATATCCATGGTTACTTATTTTTCCAGCTATTATATTTACATTTACCCTTCTTTTACTAAATCTATTAGGCGATAGCCTTCAAGATGCAAGTAATGAGAAAATAGGCTAAAATTTTAAACATTTATCGTTATAAACAAAAGGATTGTTTCCTAATATGTATTTATCATCAGTAGACAGATTAAAAGTAGAAATAAGAACACCTGAATTACAGTCTACTTGGTCATCAATTACAGGAAGCCTTGATTCTCTTGTATATTTGCCGATGAACTTTGAGTGGATTGGAAGGGGAAATATCCATGTAAAACTTGTCGGCGATGGAGGTGAACAATTTTTTGATGAAATCAGTGATATAGAATTCTCAGAAGACATTGATGAAAAATCATGTGGTTTTCAACTTATAATTATCTCTGATAATAAAAGACTAAGGTTGACTTACAAAGTTTTATATGGCTTCCCTGCTATTTATATAAAAGCACAGTTATTAATTAGCAATAGCACAATTGACAAATGCGATTATTTCCCATTTTACATATATCCAAATAAGCAAATTAAGAAAATAGATTCAAAAATACACACTGAAAATAACAAGTCAGAACTCGCTTCTATAGAATCCGAGTCAGGAGCTGGAATCCTATTTTTTGGAGAAAACGGTATAGAAATTGGGAAACAACAACTTAATGAAAATATTATCTATGTAAAATGCAAACAAAAAATAACTATAAAAGGTAAAAACAATATAGACCTCCCTCTTTTCTATTTTGCACCATATAGTATAGGTAAAATACATAATTTTTATTTATACCACACACAATTAATCCAGCAATTATCTAATTACGAAAAATGGAAAAACGAAAAAGAAAGAATGTAAACATGAAGGAGTCATTAATTGAATTGGAAATAACGACTATTGTCAATGGGGGATATGGTTTGGGCAGACACAAAAATTGTGTAATTATGACTCCTTTTACATACCCTGGCGATATTGTACAGATTAAAACAATTTCAGATAAAAAAAATATGGCGTGGGGAATAATTGATGAAATTATTAGAGAATCACCGAATAGAATCGAAAAGAAATGCCCTTATATGGGAATCTGTGGCGGATGTATGTGGGGAATGCTATCCTATCAAAAACAAATAGAATATAAAAGAAACCTTATAAAAGAAAATATAAAGAGATTTTTGAATATTGATGAACCAGATGTTAAGTTAGAATACAATGCAAATCACCAATATTACTACCGAACAAGAGTTAATTTACATGGAAATGGTAATAAGTTAGGTTTTTATAAATTTCATTCAAAAGAAATAATTGAACTTCATCACTGTGTTCTCATACATCCAAAAATAAAAGAACTATGGGAAGACTTATCAGAAAAGAAGATAATAAATGATATAACAATAACTATAAATATAAATACCGATGAATATTATTTATTCACAATAAATAAGGATAAATATTTACTAAATAACTACAAATACAATTATAATTATTCCCGTCAACAACATGAACGTTTTTATTTTATCTATAAAAATATCCCTATTGTAAACGGTTCGTTCTCGCAAAATAGCCTTATTCTAAATGATTTGCTTAAAAATCAGGTTACTCCTTGGCTTCAGATGGGAGATAAAATCCTTGATTTATATTCTGGCTCTGGAAACTTAACTATTGACCAACCACAAACAAAACATATCATTGGTATCGATATAGACCCATTCGCCATAACAGTGGCAAAGAACAACTCAAAATTTGATTATATAACTGTGGATGAAGAGGTAATGATTAAATATTTAGAAGACGAAAGTTGGGATATTGTATTGCTTGACCCTCCAAGAACAGGGGCAAAAAAGATTATTCCATCCCTCTCGAAATCTAAAACAAAGTATATTATTTATGTTTCATGCGAGCCTGTTACTATGTTTAGAGATATTAAAAACCTTATTTCAGAAGGTTGGAAAATAAGTAGCGTTACAGCAGTAGATATGTTTCCTCAAACACCTCATATAGAATGCATCACCGTCCTCAACAAATAGTTCTTAACAATATTTATAGTTACTCAAAAATTTAAAATAATCTTCTATTCTTTCTTCGTTCCGATTAAACCGTCAATAACAAGTTTTTTTCCATCCCACATTCCTGTCTTTATCATACCCAATACCATGATTTCTAAAATACCATCATCATATAACTTATACTCCGCTTCAATGCCTTCTGGAGAGAGTTTGTTTACGACACCTCCTTTGATGTGAACATGGTTTGCATCTAAAAATCTCATATCAAACTCCTCAAACCTCCAAAAACTCCCAATTAAACTTTTATGTAAAGGATTTTGAGGAAGTTCATTTGTATCCTCTGTGTCATTCGAGTTGATGTTGTTTGTCATCATTCCAGCTGTTGGTAGCAACGGTTCCGCAGTCACATTTTCGGGCTGTTCCTTACTATTACAACCTGTTAAAAAGCCAAAAAGACTTAATAATAGACAAAATGACTTTGTTAATTTAGACATATTATTTTCCTTTTTTTACATCTCAACTTATCTAAAATTTTATCAAAAAAATAGGTGTGGATTACTTTTTTATCCATGTAATAATAGTTCTATCCCAATTTTGTTATTAAGATAAAAACCTTCCTTAGTAGGTCTATAAATTCCTGAATCGTATTCCAATAGTTTTTGGGAAACAAGTCTTCCTAAAGCAGACCCAAAATCATTAGAAAGGGAAGTATTAAATCGCTGATAATAGGTCTCCTCATGAATACCTTCTGAGAGTCGAAAATACTGGATTAACGTTTCAATTTTAATCTCTCTTTCAGTCAAAGAATCCACTTCTTCTTTTATACCTGGAAACTCAATGTACTTTGATATATCCCTATAATTAGCACAACGCAAATTATTAATGTAAGAAAATGCACCAGCACCTAATCCAATGTAAGGCTCGTTATGCCAATAGGTTAGATTATGAATACATTTAAAGTCAGGCTTCGCAAAATTAGATATTTCGTAATGCTCATAACCATATCCACACAACATATTTTCAGCAATTTTGTACAGTTCAAGGCATACATCGTCATCTACTTTCTCATGTAATTTATTCTCAAATAACGGTGTTCCTTCTTCATAAGTTAGATTGTAAGTGGAAATATGAGAAGGTTCGTATAAAACCGCTATCTTTATAGTTTCCTCCCATTCTCTATATGTTGAATTAGGTATTCCATAAATAAGGTCCAAACTCCAATTCCTAAAATTCTCTGATACTATTTCGCATGCAATTTTTGCCTTTTTTGCATCATGTCGCCTTCCTAAATACATAAGTTCTTTATCCAAAAATGATTGGATTCCTATGCTAACTCTATTAATACCAATATCTTTTATCGATTTTATCCAGCCCTCAGAAATATCATCTGGATTAATTTCAATACTAATTTCTGGGTTATTTATTATAAATAATTTATTTACAAGACTGATAATTTTATCAATTTGGTCAAGCCTTAATAAAGAAGGTGTTCCACCTCCGAAATATATACTTTTTAAGGAATGGGGATATGGGATATGACCAAACTCATCCATTAAAGATTGCATATATTCATCTGGTACATTACCTGATACCGGGATACTTAAAAAATCACAATAAATACATTTCTTCCGACAAAAGGGAATATGAATATATAGACTGAAAGTTTGCTCTTTACAGTGAATAAGTAAATCAGAAGTATTTAACATAAAGAACCTATTTTAACTTATAATATGGTCATATTATAATAAAATACCAACAAATCACATTAAATCAAAAAGGTTAACAGAATGAACGCAGAATTATTAATGATAGGTACAGAACTTTTATTAGGACAAATTACAGATACAAACTCTACTTATTTGGGTGAAAAACTGGCAGAAATAGGAATAGATGTATACAGAAAAGTAACGGTGGGGGATAATCAGAAAAGAATTGTAGATGCTTTGAATGAATCCCTATCTAAATCAGATATTGTTATATGCAGTGGTGGTTTAGGACCTACTGTCGACGATATGACTAGAGAAAGCGTTTCTGAAGCCACAAACAGCCCTCTCATTTACCATCCAGACCTATTTCAGACTATATACGACCGTTTTGTAAAAAGAGGGGTAAAAGTATCAGAAAATAATAAGAAACAAGCACTATTACCTGAAGGTGCAATACCAATTAATAATCCTATTGGTACAGCTCCAGGATTTATCAAAGAACATAACTCTAAGTATATTATATGTTTACCTGGTGTTCCTTTTGAACTTAAACCTATGTTTGAAGAAACTGTTATCCCATTCTTAACCCAAAAATTTCAAATCAAAAGTCGTATATACATAAAAGTATTGAAAGTTTACGGGTTAGGAGAGTCGAGAATAGACCACATTTTAGGAGATTTGCTATATTCTTCCTCACCAACAATTGGCCTTTTAGCATCGCCAGAGTGTGTTCGTATAAGACTTGCAGTCAAAGAAGAGGAGCCAGAAAAAGCAGAAGGGGTACTAACCGATATGGAGACTAAAATTAACCATGCTTTGCCAGGGTTGGTCTTACCAGGTGATGACTTTTCTCTTGAAAAAGCATTAGATGCTGTTTTGGAAAAAGAGAACAGCGGAATTGTAGTTTTAGATGCCCAAACAGGAGGAATGATAATTTACAGGATGGTTCAGGCTGGTATGAAACATCTACTTCATGGGGAAGTATACCCAAACTTAAAAACTGAAGAAGAAATGGAATTTCTATTTGACAGGGCTAAGGAATATTTGTTAAAATGTATTTTTGCATACAGTTTAATATTAATACCTGACCATAATAAAAGGGCAACTCGCCTTCATTTTATCAGTAAAAAGTATGGCGAAATTATATGGGAACTGCCCTTTTATGGGACAGAAGAAAGAAATCGGGTAAGAACGGCGGTAGTTTCACTTGAAAAAATAAGAAGGAAATTACTGAATATCGAAGTGGATAAATCATAAAGCCCAAGTGCTTACCCATTTCAATAACTCCAAACAGAAGGAGTCAAAGAAATGTTCCCGATGTTAGCAATATTATTACTTTCAACACAACCTATCCAGCCTTGCATTGAAGGAATTGCTTCCTACTACTCCACATCTAAGGTAAATATTATTACAGCCTCTGGTGAACGGTTTAACGACCGTGAATATACCTGTGCAATGCCTTTTGGCACATTTGGAGATTACTACTTAATTGTAAATGAAGCCACAGGAAAAGCAGTGGTGTGTAAATTAAATGACCGTGGTCCTTTTATTAAAGGTAGGGTCATAGACTTATCACACACTGCAATGAGAGCCTTAGATAGTAGAAGAGGACTTATTAAGGTAAAGGTTTATCATTTAGGGAAACACCCTGTGCAAACAGGTCCCGTAACCTTACCACACAGTCAGTCTATCCCCAAAATACATTAAAATAAATGCCTTTAAATTCCCATTCACTATTTTATTTAAACGTTGCTAATAAGTATAAAACCTTTTTTGTTTTATCTTTCTTACACAGGTTCAATAAAAATACCTAATCCAATACCTTCAATATCTGTCTGTTTCATCCCCGAGACGTCCTCATTCTGTATATTAATGTTAACGGCAAGAACTTCTTTTAATAATGTTTCCTTGAACTCTTCTAATGCAGATATGAGACCCGAATCAGCAGTAATTAACGTTAATTTTATTCGTTTATCATAAGGTAATTGCATAGATTTGCGGAGTTCTTGAATTTCACGAATAACATCTCTAATCCAGCCTTCTTTCTTCAATTCTTCTGTTATGGTAGTAGTTAGAATCACCACCATATTTTTACCCTGAGAAGCAGTAAATCCTTCTTTTGGAAGTAGTTTAACACTTAGATCCTCTTCCTTAAGAGACACTTTTTCTCCTTCAAGTTCAATGATGTATTCGTTATTGGTAATTAAATCATGATAAATCTTACCACCATCAACACGGGCAAGTTCTTTCGCTAACAGTTTGACTTTACTCCCTAATTTAGGCCCTAAAAGTTTATAGTTCGGCTTAATTTCATAATTTACATATAATTGGGGCTGATCCGAAAATTCTATCTCTTTAATATTTAATTCTTCCTTTATTATGTCCAGATATGGATTGATTTTATCTTTTAATTCTGGTGATGTTAATACAATTTCACAACGAGCCAGTGGTTGACGAACTTTTATATTTGCTAATCGACGGGCACTCAATCCTAATGTAACGGCTTCACGTGCAAGTGCCATATTTTCAAGTAATGTATAATCGATTTTATCTTCACTCACTTTTGGATAGGTAGCCAGATGAACACTTTCAGCAGCAGTTTTTAGAGGTTTTGTGAGATTTTTCCATGTGATTTCAGAGAAAAATGGTACAAAAGGAGCGGTAAGCCTTGAAAGATTAATAAGGCATTCATATAAAGTCCAATATGCATCCGCTTTTTGTTCTGACCAGCCACTTTCCCAAAAACGAGGTCTGCTCCTGCGAACATACCAGTTAGATAGTCCCTCAATAAAATCAAAAATTGCCTTTGCAGAAGGATACGTTTCATAGTTATCCAAAGCATTTCGTACCTGAACGACAGTTTTATATAATTCATTTAGAATCCACCTATCCAATTCACAACGTTCCTCAATAGGACGGTAAGATTGAATGAATTCACTCGGTTGGGAACATTGGTCTTCAGTCACCGTATCTGGAGTTGAAGAAACATCTTTAAGAAGTTTCAATGGGGCACCTTCAGCGGTAAAACCATCCAAATTAGCATATATTACAAAAAAACTGTAGACGTTATACCAGCGAATAAGTAAATCACTTTGAAGTTCTTCAATTAACTTTTCTTGGAATCTGGTTGTCGTCGTAGGCGGATTTTTAGCTACAAAGCTCCAACGTAGGGCATCTGCACTATATTTATCAAATATATATTGTGGTTCTTTATAATTTTTCAGTCGTTTTGATAGTTTATAACCATCTTCACCCTGTATATGTCCCAAACAGACACATGTTTTGAAAGGGTGTGGGTAGGACTTTTTATCACCAAATATAATAGTGCTAATGGCTAATAATGCGTAAAACCAGCCTCTGGTTTGGTCTATTGCTTCGCTAATAAAATCTGCGGGAAAGTTTTGAGTAAATTTTTCTTCTGAACCTTCAACATGAGGATACCCCCATTGAGCAAAGGGCATACAACCTGCGTCAAACCAGCAATCAATAACCTCTGGAACCCGTCTCATTCGTGCGGATGGGTCTTTTGGACTTTGATATGTAATAGCGTCAATATAAGGCTTATGTACTTTTAAGTTGTCGTTAAGTTGTGGATTTTCCTTTTTAGCCTTTTCCCATACATCGAGTCCCTGAACGTCATGTTTAGAAAGTAGTTCTTGATATGAAGAGATACATTCCATATATCCAGTTTTTTCACAAACCCAAATTGGAAGGGGAGTCCCCCAGAATCGTTCTCTGGAAAGTGCCCAATCGACATTTGTAGCTAAAAAATTACCAAAACGGCCTTCCCGTATATGTTCGGGTTGCCAGTAAATTTTTTGGTTGTTCTTTAAAAATTCTTCAATAAATGCAGATGTCCGAATAAACCAACTCTGTCTCGCATATTGGATTAGTGGGTCATCTTCAGCACGTGGACAGAAAGGATAAGCATGACGGAATTGTTCTTGCTTAAATAACAAACCACGCTCTTTTAGTATGCGGATAATAGATTTATCCCCATCCTTACAAAACATGCCCGCCAATGGTTTTCCTGTATATAAATCCTTATCGGTAACTCGCTCATCGAATGTGCCATCCGATTTTATAAAACAAAGAAAACCAACATTTTGCTCTTTACATACCTTATAGTCATCTTCACCAAACGCTGGTGCTATATGAACCAGTCCTGTTCCTGTCTCAATATCTACAAAATCACCTGGAATTATAAGCCAATACTTATCCGCTATGCCTTGTCCTTCTATTTTCTGTGGAATATCATACTTAAACAAAGGCTCGTAAGTTAATCCTAATAAATCAGTCCCTTTATATAATTTTATAACTTCAATATCCTCACCCAAAATAGATTTTGCTACAGCACTTGCTATAATGAAATATTCTGAAATCTCATTCTTCTCCATTTTAACCAATGCATACTCAATATCTGGTCCCACACATACTGCACAATTACTTAAAAGTGTCCATGGTGTGGTTGTCCAGATTAAAAAACTGATTTTGTCATTTTCTTTAAATCCTAACTTGCTTTTACTTTCCATTGTGAGGGGAAAACGAACGGTTATTGACGGGTCATCTGTCTCACGGTAACCTTCACCAACTTCACCAGCAGAAAGAGCAGTTCCACCCTGTGCCCACCACCATACTACCTTATAACCACGGTAAAGCAAGCCCCTATCAAAAAGCTGTTTTAATGCCCACCACACACTTTCCACATAAGATTGATGATATGTTACATATGCCTGTTCAAGGTCTACCCAGAAAGCAATACGTTCTGTCATCTCCTCCCATTCTTTCTGATAACGAAAAACAGAGTCTATACAAGCCTTATTAAATGCCTCTATTCCATACGATTCAATTGCAGATTTACCACCATCAAAAATTCCCAACGATTTACAAACTTCTATCTCAACAGGAAGTCCATGAGTATCCCAACCCGCCTTTCGTTCACAGTAATAACCATCCATAGTCTTATATCTCGGGAAAATATCTTTTATTGTCCTTGTGAGACAGTGTCCTGGATGGGGTAATCCGTTTGCCGTAGGGGGACCTTCGTAAAATACAAATCGAGGGGCATTCTTCCTTTGTTCTAAACTTTTATGATATATCTTTCTATCTTTCCAAAATTGAATAATTTCCTGTTCTGCTTTTGAAAAATTAAATTGTGAAGATGGAACAACATTATCAAATGCTTGTTTTTTCATTTTTTCACTCCATAAAAAAATACACTTATATTTATTGTTACTTTTCAGGAAAACTCGGAAATGATATTTATAATACCAAAAAAAATAAATATATATCTATTACATTACATAGGATAATCCAGAAAATATTTATGGAAAATTCAATATACTCGACTATTAGATGCCTTTTTCTTAGTTTCCTTCCTCCTGATACTTTTTGTAAAGTGGGAATATTTCAGGAGGAATTTCTTTTTTCAACTGCTGAATTTCAGGGAGAGAAGGATTTAAATATTCAGCGGTATCGATATAACAAACAGCTGGTTTCCATAACTTTTGATAAATAAAATAACGTGCCTCCTGTATATAAATAGGTGCTAATTGTTGTCTAATATTTGGTTTGTCAAAATGATAAACACCACATAGGTTATACTTTCTAAAAAGTGGTAAAAAATCTGTACGTAACGTTTTGGGGTCAATAAAATCGTTCTCAGTTCCCCAAAGGTCTGTGTAATATAATTTGCCATTATAGCCTGAACTTAAAGCATACCAACCAAGGTTTTTCCAACGTGCGATATTATGCCATCTTTTATTAGTATAGACAGGAAATAACGTCAGAACTACATAAACAACTACGAAAATAATTATAGTAAATATTTTTAAATAATTTTTTACATCTAAAAGTAATCTATTCTCTTGTTGTTTAAGGTAAAAATTAAACATTCCTAATATAGAGCACCAGAATAACATATTTGTTGTAATATACCTTGATGATAATGCCTGTCCTAATCCTAACCCCGACCTTCCAAATGCGAGAAGAACACCACTTAAAATGGAGAATAAAGCAAGACTTTTCCAAAAAAAGTATTCTTCAATGTTCTGTTTGAGTTCTTGTTTAGTCATTAATTTTTGGATATTATTTTCAAATATACAAAACCTTTTTCTAATAATAATTGAGATCTCTGAATAAGTTTTATTTTATATTAGCATATTAGAAATAGATTATAAAGGAATAGTGTGGTGAGAAAAAAGTGAAACGAAACGA
>JAIWNQ010000292.1 GCA_020216745.1 Candidatus Hydrogenedens sp. | reverse complement strand
TACATTCCCTACATATAACCCCGCTGATATTATCAAACTCTCCGCTGTACTCTGAACCAATCCAACCACATTAGGTATTGTCACCGAACACGGTCCTGTAGATACTACCAAATTCACTGTGCTTCCTATACTCGTTTGTGTCCCTCCAGTAGGATTTTGACTAATAACTTTACCAGATTCCACTGTATTATTACACTGTTGACTTACATTCCCTACATATAACCCCGCTGATATTATCAAACTCTCCGCTGTACTCTGAACCAATCCAACCACATTAGGTATTGTCACCGGACACGGTCCTGTAGATACTACCAAATTCACTGTGCTTCCTATACTCGTTTGTGTCCCTCCAGTAGGGTTTTGACTAATAACTTTACCAGATTCCACTGTATTATTACACTGTTGACTTACATTCCCCACATATAACCCCGCTGATATTATCAAACTCTCCGCTGTACTCTGTAATAAACCAACCACATTAGGTATTGTTACAGCACAAGGTCCTGTAGATACTACCAAATTCACCTCCATGCCCGGACTCACCTCGGTCCCTGCTGTTGGACTCTGACTGATTACATTGCCCTCTGACACTGTATCGCTACATTTCTGGGTTATACTCCCTACTGTTAATCCTGCTCCCGTTATAGAACTCTCAGCGGAACTCTGACTTATGCCTATTACAGACGGAACAGATGTTTTCTGTGGCACTGTTTTCAAGTATGGATAGGTTTCATTTTCTACTATTCCCCAAATCGTTATAAAATTCCAGCCAATATAGGTCACCTGCTGTTTCATCTCCGCGGTCGTCTTGCCAGTTCCCCCCCCAGATGTCGTCTGACCCGAGGCCTCTTTGTCCCAATAACTCTGCTCTACAGCACTCCAATTCAGCCCCACAAGACCACCGACATTCTCACCGCCTGACACCGAACCCGTCGAATAACTCTGCGACACGGTTCCACCATTTCCCCCCACAAGACCGCCAATACCATAATTACCCGACACCAAACCCGTAGCATAACTCTGTGTTACGATAGAACCACTATAACTTATTCCCACAAGACCACCGACATAAAAACCTGTTCCTGTTACCGGACCTGTGGCATAACTCTGCATTACAGTACCACTACCATCATTCTCTCCCACAAGACCACCTATGTTATCACCACCCACTACCGAACCTGTAGCATAACTCTGTGTTATAACACCACTATAATTAACTCCTACAAGGCCGCCAACAGAACTACTTCCCGACACTGAACCCGTCGAATAACTCTGTGTTATGGTACCACCATTCAATCCCACAAGACCACCAACTTTCCAATCGCCCGATACTGAACCTGTCGAATAACTCTGCGTTACGGTACCATCATTATTCCCCACTAAACTTCCTACATTGTTACTACCACCTATCGTCGTTGATCCAGTAACATAACATCGCTCTACACGACCTTTATTATATCCGCATAATGCTCCAATACCACCTTTCCCAAATACACCAGAATTATCTATCTGTAAATCGTATATTTTGCCTGTATTACCTATATAACTAAATAAACCAACATTATTCGTTGCAGTTCGATTGATGAGCAAACTCGTTATCTTGTGTCCATTTCCATCAAATCTGCCCACAAACGGATTAGCCTCCGTCCCTATCGGGGCAAAACCCGCCCCATCGTTCCAGTTTATCGTCTCCGACGCATCTATATCCTGCGTCAATTCATACTCCCCATTCAGTGGATAACCCGGGTCATTGCCTATCTTTTGTAGTTCTTCTATACTACTTATAGGTGTAGGACAATTTCCTGTAGATACTACTAATTCCACCGTTGTTCCCGGATCCACTTGCATCTCTGCAGTTGGACTCTGACTGATTACATTGCCTGCTGACACTGTATCACTGCATTGCTGGGTTACCGTCCCTACTGTTAGCCCCGCTCCCGTTATCGTACTCTCCGCATCTCCTCTTGGCTTACCAACCACATCCGGAACATTTACAGCACATGGGCCCGTTGATATTACCAGATTTACTTCTACGCCCGGAGATACCTGCGT
The DNA here is from genome assembly GCA_020216745.1 of Candidatus Hydrogenedens sp. Taxonomy (GTDB): domain Bacteria; phylum Hydrogenedentota; class Hydrogenedentia; order Hydrogenedentales; family Hydrogenedentaceae; genus Hydrogenedens. The sequence continues at coordinate 8,092 of JAIWNQ010000292.1, read as the reverse complement.
CCCCGCGGTCGGAGTCTGACTTATCACATCGCCTGCAGGCACATCGTTTCTGCATTGCTGGCTTATTGTCCCTACTGTTAACCCTGCTCCTGTTATCGCACTACTCGCAGAACTCTGACTCATACCAACTACATTCGGAACCTCCACAGGACACGGTCCCGTTGATACTACCAAATCCACGGATGTCCCTGGATTTACTTGCTGTCCTGCCGATGGATTCTGACTGATTACATTGCCCACTGGCACTGTATCACTACATTGCTGGGTTACCGTCCCTATTGTTAACCCTGCTCCCCTTATCAAATCCTCTGCTGAACTCTGGCTCATGCCAACCACATTCGGAACATTTACAGGACACGGGCCCGTTGATATTACCAAATTTATTTCTGCGCCCGGAGATACCTGCGTCTCTGCGGGTGGATTCTGACTGATTACATTGCCCGCTGACACGGTATCACTGCATTGCTGGGTTACCGTACCAACAGTCAATCCCGCACCCGTTATTGCACTCTCTGCGGAACTCTGGCTCATGCCAACCACATTCGGAATATTTACAGGACACAGTCCCGTTGAGACCACCAAATCCACTGTTGTGCCAGGAGATACCTGTGTCCCTGCTGTTGGTGTCTGGCTGATTACATTGCCCGCTGGCACTGTATCACTACATTGCTGGGTTACCGTCCCGACTGTTAGCCCCGCTCCGGTTATCGCACTCTCCGCAGAACTCTGACTTAGTCCTACTACATCCGGAACTTGATATTGCCACTTCAAATACGGATATGTTGTGTTTTCTACTATTCCCCAAACAGTTGTAAAATCCCAGTCTACAAAAGTCGCCTGATGTTTCATCTGTGCTGTCGTCTTACCTATAGCACCTGCAGAACTGCTCTGACCGGATGTCTCTTTGTCCCAATAACTCCCCGTTATTTTACCAGAATCATTATAACCGACCAAGCCTCCAATATACTCAGACCCCAATACCCTGCCCGTGGAATAACTCTGCGTTATCGTACCAGAATAATTCCTACCGACCAAGCCTCCAATATACCTAGACCCCGAGACTCCGCCCGTGGAATAACTCTGCGTTATCGTACCAGAATAATCATTAATACCGACCAAGCCTCCAACACTGCCTGACCCCGATACTACGCCCGTAGTATAACAATTTCTTACCACACCCAAACTATAACCCGCAAGGATACCTGTACTACCTTTTCCCTGTATCCAACCTTCTTCTATCCCTAAGTTTATCACCTCTCCTCCTCTGAATATATACCCAAACAAACCAACATTATCCTGCTCTGAACGATTGATATATAACCGACGTATCTTGTGTCCATTTCCGTCAAATTTGCCCACAAACGGAGAATTACTCCCTATCGGAACAAAACCCGCTCCACTGTTCCAGTTTATCGTATCCCACGCATCTATGTCCGCTACTAATTTGTAATGACCCCACGGTGGATAATCCCAACCGCCACTTCCTACCAACTGTAACTCCGATAAACTATCTATCTCTATTACCGTTGGCTCTTGTGTCGGTCCTAATGCCCTTAAATATGGATATCTCACTCCTTCTTCTATGGTCCACACATTCTCAAAGTCCCAGCCAACATACGTAGCCTGCTGTTTCATCTCTGCGGTCGTCTTACCAGTTCCACCCGAAGATGTCGTCTGACCGGAGGTCTCTTTGTCCCAATAACTCTGCATTATCGTACCTCCATTATTATCACCGACCAAGCCTCCAATATCATCTCCTGACCCCAATACTCTGCCCGTGGAATAACTCTGCGTTATCGTACCTCCTCCATTATAACCGACCAAGCCTCCAATATTCCAAGGCCCCCCCGATACTACGCCCGTGGAATAACTCTGCGTTATCGTACCATAATAATTCCTACCGACCAAGCCTCCAATATCACAATCCCCCGATACTACGCCCGTAGTATAACAATTTCTTACCATACCTCCACTATAACCCGCAAGGATACCTGTATAGCCACTTCCTGTAATCCAACCTTCTTCTATCCCTAAGTTTAATACCTCTCCTCCTTTGCCTATATACCCAAACAAACCAACATTACCCTGCCCTGAACGATTGATATATAACCGATGTATCTTATGTCCATTTCCATCAAATCTGCCCACAAACGGATTATCCTTCGTCCCTATCGGAACAAAACCCGCTCCATCGTTCCAGTTTATCGTATCCGACGCATCTATATCCTGCGTCAATTCATATTCTCCATCCAGCGGATAACCCGCATCATTGCCTATATTCTGTAATTCATTAACATTACTTATTAAAATAACAGGATAACTATCTTTAGTTAAAAGGACTGATGGTATCAGTAAACATAGTACTACGACACTTTTAATAAGTGGGAATAGAACTGTTTGCTTCTTCATGTTTTAACTCTCCTTTTTATTTTCAATTGTTTGTTTGAAAGAATACATAAGCAAATACATACATCCAGATTTTTGCTGTATCCACTTTACATCGCTCTGTGCCTTTTATATTTGTTACCGTATACATTGTAACCCATCGCTATTCCTAATTGTATAGGCATATTTTTAATTGTATTAACTTTTTATAATAATTGATAGTACCATATTGTTCTTATTTTGTCAAATAAATTTTTAATAGAATAAGGTTTTGGGAAGTAGGTATGTTAAGAATATTAGATAGATATGTAAAATAGGAGATTGGAAGATAATTATAGTAATAATTTGATTTATTTTTCATATTCGTTGTTTAAGTTGTAGATTGTAGAATTGAAAAAAAGGTGAATAGAAGTGCTTGCAATAATTGTGATAGAGGATTATGTCTCTAATTTTCGTAGTTGGGGTGCATGTTCTTGAATTTTTTTAATGATTTTGACGATGTCTTCCATATCATCTTCAGAACCTAATAGTATCTGGTGTGTTAGCCATAGACCACTTTTGTAGCAAAGGTCTTCGGCTACGGGACAGGATACTTTTGAATAGTCGTAAAAATTAGCCTGTTGGAAGGCAGGTTGCTTGTATATCGGATAGGGATAACCAGCGGAAATTGGCAATCCTTCTGCTTGTGCTGATTTAACAAATTGTTCTCTTGAACAGCCGAATTCTTCTTCTTTCAGTCGGATACAGAAAAGATGGTAACATCTCTTTGTAATACGGTTACTGTTAGGTTGTGGGTATATTCCGGGGATGTCTTTTAATGCGTTATTTAAGTATGTCCCGTTTATTTCGCGTCGTGAAAATTGTTGTCTTGCTCTGCTTAACTGGGCTGATAATATTCCTGCAGTGAATTCGTTCATTCGGACATTTGTTCCAACTCGTTCATGATAGTACCAGGGACCTGTTTTTGAGCGTCCACAGTTGCTAATTGAACGGCATAAATCTGCGAAGCATTCTTCATTGGTTACGATGGCTCCGCCTTCGCCAGCGGTGATATTTTTTGACATTTGGAAGCTGAAAACACCACCGATGCCTAATGTTCCTGCACCTTTGCCTTCCCATGCACCTCCCCAGGCATGGCATGCATCTTCAATTACGGTGAGGTTATGTTCGTTTGCTATTGCATTGATTTTATCCATATCGCAAATTCTTCCGCCAAAATGGACAGGGATTATTGCTCGTGTTCGTGGAGTGATGGCAGATTCGATTAGGTCGGGGTCTATGCACCATGTATCATCAATGTCCACAAAAATGGGCACACCTCCCATTCGCACAACTGCTGATGCTGTTGCAATAAATGTATAAGGTGGAACAATGACCTCATCACCAGGTTTGATATTAATTGCCTGCAATGTGATTTCTAATGCTGTTGTCCCACTACTGCATGAGACACAATATTGTGCCCCTTGAAATCGCGAGTATGCTTCTTCAAATTGTTTTACTTTTTCACCATAAAACCATTTTCCACTTTCAAGGATATCTAAAAGGGCTTTTCGTTCTTGTTCGTCAAATACAGGCCATGTTTGCCACTTTTTTTCGGGTGGTCTTACTGGTTCTCCACCAAATATAGCAAGTGTATCATTATTCCCCATAGGTATCTCCTAAATGTACAAATATTTGTTTGTTGCTCATAGTAAGATTAAAAAACCTAAAAAATCAAACGCAAACAGGAAACAGACAATACCAATGTTGAATGTAACCTGTTATATTTTATTAAAACGAAGAACAAATATGAAAACATAACCTGTATTTTTAGAAAGGGAATAGAGTTTAAAAATAAATTAGAGACTATTCTTCAACATACGAAACTAATGATATATCTGGGGAAACGTCTGGTTGTTGACGGATAATTAGCGGGAGTATGGAAAAAACATAATCTCCTTCATTTATATTTCGTATTCCTTTTTTCACGTCTTTACTAATTCCACCATCATCTTCTTTGTCCATTCCGATACTATATATTTTATATGCGAAATCATCTTCTTTGATGTATGTAATTGGTTTTCCAGTTCTATAGGGGTCTTTGGGAATAGTAGGCAAATAATCAGGGACAAGTTCTTGTAAATTATCGGGAAGGCGATTGTTTCTTAATCGATATCGTTCGATGGCAATCCCTGTTTGAACAAGGTTGATATAAACATAATGACGCAATTCCGAATCTGGACAACGTTCTAACGCAGGATAAACGATAAAAAGTGTAAAAAACATCCAGTAAGGGGAACTTGTCTGGAAAATAGGCTTTTCTGTATCCATTAAATTAGAAGAATAAGTGTTAAGAAGTGTTCTTTCGGGCAAGTTGCCATTTTCTTCCCGTGCAACATCTGTAAGCACTTTCTTTAACATTGTGTATAAATTTACCACTATTAGTGTTTCAATATCTGCTGGGTAGAAGGTATCGATTACAGGCAACCATGGTCGTACGATGTTTTTATAATAAATATACTTTCGTGATGATGCCCAATAATTTATATGTGACATAAACCTTTCTTTTTGGTAGATACTGATTTCAGATAGCACCATTAATAATTCTGAATGCATACTTGATTTAAACATTGAACGTTTTTCACTCGGAATAGCAAAGGTTTGAATAATACCATTTAATTTTATGAGCACATCTTCTGGTAATTCCTTGTGATTAAAAATCCACTCTATATCCCCGTAGATAATCCAGAAAATAGAGATACGAACAAGTTGAGATATAAGAACGGGTTCATTTTCTAACGACTTATAGATAGAAGCACAAGTTCGAAATGCTCTCAGCATATTCTCATAATCACCATCGATAGCACTCAACACGGCTTCTAATCCTAATTTGTTTGTATAGTCCCTCAAAAATTGTAAATGAGGCAATTCCGTAGAATATCCCTGAGTTAATTTAATCGGGTAATGTCCCTGAGTCAAACCACTTTCTGCAGTTTCATGAAGTTTATCGGTTAGTTTCTTGTAAATTTTTTGGTCAATATCTTTATACATCAGATAAACTATTTCTGGCATAGGTTTCTCATTCTTTAATAACGCATGATATGAGTCATATAAAATCTTTTTTAGATATTCTTTCTCTTCTTCAGTTTTAATTTTATCGTTAATCCTTTTATAGAACTCTTCTTCATATTTTGTACCTTCTACAGACACCTCGTTACATAACGGAATTAAATCAAAATATTTTTTAGCAAGGTTTTGGTCATCAGGAAGAGAATGATATTGTTTATTCATTTCCTTCAAACTTATAGGCAATGAGTTTTCTTTAAAATATGCAATACATTTCTTGTTAATATTAGGACCTATATATGTAAGTGAAATCAGAAGTACTACTGCAAAGGGCACGATGTAACCGATAAGTAGAAACGAAACCAACTCTTCTTCTTTCCCTACTTTTCTTTCAATATTTCGAATAAGATTTTTGAAATTAAAGGTCCAGTGAAATCCATGAGAGTAAAGTAAGATTCTAAGCCATGCACCAGCAAACAAAGAGGATAGGAATAAATAGGTACTGATAAGCAACGATAAGTTTTCCCGTCTTAATAAATACCAAGGCATAACACATAAAAATATGCCGAAAAAGATAGAAGGCACAATAACTTTTTCTCTTTTACCCAATAAACGGTTCCGAAATGCAATATAATAATAAATAAAAAAGATAGCAATAAAAGAATAATATATAATTTGAAAGATAATAGGGTAGATATAGTATGTAAAATCACAAGAAGAAGAGGGACAAGAAGGAACCCAACTTTCTATACCTAAAATAAACCATAAATTTTGAATCCAAAATAATAGAATATGCGTGATTTCATTAACAATCTCGTGAATAATTCGTACATTTAATAACAGAAAACAAAAGATGGCAAGCAATATTATTAATATGCTTGATGGATTAAACATTATTAGCCATACAATAACCCCAGATAATAATACCAACCCAGTAACAAATACTATCAGAGGGGATGTAAAATATGTCATGTTTGAGAAAGGCATCTGAGATATAAATGTATCCATTCCAAGAATAAGATGTGTAGGGAAAACGTGTGTTTTAATCACTATATAAAGATATATAAACGTAATAAGCCAGATAATCGGTAAGATAATAAATAGGTTGATATTTCCAGCCAGCAAATGCACATAACTTCGTTCTTTACGAGTTAAAGGTAACTGAGATAGCTGGAATACTCCTTCTTTAAATTTTCTTTTCATTGGCCGACTAACTTTTAAGTACCAGACAACCCCAGCTAATAACAGGGCGATAAGAGGGAATATCAGAAATACAAAATCAGGATAACCGAAATAGAAAGGTCTAAAATTCTTGCCGACATACATCACAGTAAATAAAATTAGACCATAAAATATGGATAGGAAGCCCCAAAAGATAAAAGTCCATCGTGGGATAATAAAACCAGTATCTTTTAATTCAAACCAGATTTGAGCAATCCTTGCATTAGGGAATCTTTTGATAAACAGTTCTGGGTTTGCCCATGTCAGAACACCTATTAATCGAGAAGGGATTAAGGTTTCCAATTGTTCTCTAATCCCTGACCTTATTCGTGAGACAATTTTTATGCTTAAAAACCAAATAATAAGGAAGTATATGATAGACAATATAATGAATAGGATAAAATAGAATGTAGGCATTACTATTATGGTTTCATAAAATGAATCAGTAAAAGGTACATAGCCCAAAAATAAGGATAATACATCAAACAAAACTCTGTAGTTAATAATAAATAATGTAATGCCAGCACATGTGAAAACGAGGCCAAGTAACCCTGTTAAGACTGGGAAAAAAATAAAGAGCCAACATAAAAACTGAACCGTTAAATATACAATTCCATGTATAAAACAAGGGTAAATAAGAGGCACATAAAATAGGACTTCAAATGGAATTTTTTTTGAAAAATCACCATAGTAATAGAAGTCATTGAATGTACTTACGTTCCACGGTGTATTGAGAAGTAGACCATATCCTAATACAACCCTACATAGAACAGTAAGTGCTATAATCAAAATGAATCTTATCAGTAATGATACTGATACAAGCAAGTAAGGTGTAACTGGAAGGGTTAAAATTCGACGTGGAAAGCCAATATGCATCTCTCCTGAATTGCCTATCTGTAAGAGTAGAAGAAAAGAAGTAACATATACAACTATATAACAAAGGAGGTCTACATCTTGCCAGTGAATAAAAGGTAATGACACGAAAATTCTCTGTAATAAAGAAATTAATATACATGACCCTAAGACAACCGATACAATACTACCCCCTACGTAGAGCTCTTCCCATAATAATGCTTTCCATGGAGAATTAAATTTCATGATTCAACTCCTTATCCTGTTTTTTTACATAAGCAATAAAAATATCTTCTAACGATGGAGTAGTAATGTCTATAATGTCACCACCTTTTTTCTGTATCTCCTCTTTTCCTTTGTCTTCACTCCCTTCATACATTACCTGATATTTATGCCCCATTTTGCTTACTCGAATTACTCCTGGGATATTATTCAATTGTAAGTCACCATTTTTTGGTCTTATTCCGAACATATGATACTGAGATTTAATTTGGTCTAACCCGCCGTTTAACACAACATGCCCGTGATGAATCATGCATACATCGTCTGCAACCCGCTCTACCTCGTCCAATAAATGCGAAGAAAATAG
>JAIWNQ010000225.1 GCA_020216745.1 Candidatus Hydrogenedens sp. | reverse complement strand
CTACAAGAACAATTACCACCATCCTTGAAGAAGAATATGGTAGGCAAACTGCCTTTTTTGAACCTGGACCCCTAATATCCAACCAAGAATATAGTCATTTTATCGAAAAATTTAATAAAATCATATCTTCTTATAAAGTACCAATAGTTGTTTTATCAGGAACAGTTCCCGACCCTAATGTAGCCTTTTTATATCGAGATTTAATTAAAATAGCAAATGAGAGAAGAATTAAAGTTATCCTTGACACCTATGGAACTGAATTTTCGGAGGGGATTAAAAGCAATCCCTACATGGTAAAACCCAACGTAGAGGAACTATCTAAATTTTTGAATACACCCTTAAAAGATATGAAATTGCGAATAGAAGCGGTTCAATATCTACATAAAAAACATAAAATAACCTTAGTAGTATTATCTATGGGACGAGAAGGAGCACTTGTTTGTTGGAATAACACATATATTCACATAATTCCACCGAAAATAAAAGAAATAAATCCCGTAGGGTCGGGTGATGCTCTTGTTGCTGGTTTTGTAGTTGGTTTATATAAAGGTTTTTCTATAGAAGATACAGGGAGATTAGGTGTCGTATTAGGTACTGCGAATGCTATGAAGTGGGACATCGGTAAATTTAATATAAGAGATTTAATCAATATTTATGAACAGGTAAAGAGTTTTAGAATTAATCCCATAAATAATCGGAAAGTCCAATACAAAGAGCATACACCTCTGCCTGCTCTTCTTCCAAAGTTAAAAGATTCTTCTCCGTAGTTAAAATAATCCTTTTCCCCTTTAATATTTTATTTGGGATTGGGGTATGGTCTCGATATACATAAGTATTTTTCACATTTATTTCTTGCTGTTTCAACACATTTAAAAAAGATTTAGGATTCCCTATCGCACAAAAAGCATCTACCTCTCTTCCCTTAAAATACTCCACGGGGTACCGAATAGTAGAATTTAATCTTGTCCAATATAACGGTTTATGGTATGTCCAACGTATTTTCTTCTCAGGATAAGTACTCATTAGAAAGCTTCTTAATTTCTCCAACAATTCATTGGATACCTGGTCACAGTGGGTTATCCATATTTCTGTTGCTCTATGTATGGCATTCAAAGGTTCTCGTAAGATACCAGCAGGGAAAATAAGTCCATTCCCCCATGGATTTAGGGCACTTATTAATAATATATTTTCATTACGTCCTAACATTAAATACTGATAAGCATCATCCAGAATGACAACATCAAATCCTCTTCGCTCTGCCCATTTTACCGCCCTCACTCGGTTCGGGTCTTTAATTACAGTAATATTGTGTAAACGATATAACATTAATGACAGTTCATCCCCTAAAACTTTATATACCTTATTCCATGGTATTAAAGTCTCTTCTTGTAGCGAATAACTTTTTTCAGATTTATATCTTCGTATACATACTTTACCTTCATAATAAACACCCTCAAAAATACCCTTATATTTCTGGGCACCATAACCCCTACTTATAACACATACTTTTTTTCTATTTACTACAAGTTCTTTTTCTGCCCTTTCCATTACTGCGGGTGTTTTACCGACCCCTCCAATTGTAATTCCACCAATGCTCACTGTATAAATATTTGGCGTATACATCCTTCTTTTAGAGCGTATCCACATCCCCCATTTTTGGAAATAACTCAGACCTTTTAATAAAGGCAACAAAACATAAGATGGCCCTTTTTCATTATAAATATATTTTTCAATAAATGATTTCTTCATATTTAAATCATTACAAAAAAGTCCGGGAAGTTTCACTTCCCGGACACCTTTTACGACATTTTGTACTTAAACTAATAATTCGTTCTTCCCTGTGTTCCGACTTTAGATTTAATCTGTTTACTTGCTGGTTCTTTAGGTCTTAAAGCACGACAGGCTTTACCTGCAAGCCACATCTCACTGTTTGCCATTTCAGCAAGTTCTTTTTGTAATTGTTCCTTATAATTTGGATTACCTAATGATTTAAGAACACGTTTTGTTTCTGCACCTTCTTTGACTCGTTTATATAATTCGCGGAAAACTGGCAATGTTGCTTTCTTAAACTTAGGCTTCCAATCTAAGGCACCACGTTGGGCAGTAGCAGAACAATTCTGATACATCCAGTCCATACCGTTTTCATCTACAAGACGAATTAAACTTTGGGTAAGCTCTTCTACTGTTTCATTGAAAGCCTCACTGGGAGTATGTCCATTTTCGCGAAGTACTTGATATTGTGCTTCCATAATACCTGCAAGGGCTCCCATCAAAACTCCTCTTTCACCTGTTAAATCACTGTAAACCTCGTTCTCAAATGTAGTCGGGAAAAGGAAACCAGAACCAATACCTATACCTATCGCCAGACAACGTTCTAATGCTCTCCCCGTATAGTCCTGTGCGACTGCATAACTGGAATTAATACCTGCTCCACTCAGGAAATTTCTACGTACAGAAGTGCCAGAACCCTTTGGAGCCACCATTATAACATCTACAAATTTAGGGGGAATTACTTTTGTTAAATGTTTATATACAATTGAAAAACCATGCGAAAAATATAAAGCGTCGCCTTCTTTTAAGTGTTTTTTCACATTGGGCCAAATTGCCTTTTGTGCCGCATCGGAAACTAATAGTTGAATTATTGTTCCTCGTTCACACGCTTCTTCAATATCAAATAATGTCTTACCAGGTTTCCAACCATCTTTTACTGCACGGTCCCAATCAGACTTAAATTTTGGGTCCTGACCAATAATTACATTAAAACCGTTATCACGAAGGTTCAAACTTTGTGCAGGACCTTGAACCCCATAACCAATCACTGCTATAACTTCATCTTTTAATACTTTCCTCGCCTTTTGCATAGGAAATTCTTTACGTGTAATAACTTCTTCTTTCGTTCCACCAAAATCAATGAGCATTGAAATACTCCTTCTCTTAAAGTTAATGTTTATTTGAACATCATATTTTAAATTGCATAAACAACCAACAGTATAATATTTTATCGCTAAAATATAATCGATTACAAAAGCGACTATTTATGAACAATACATCACATCTGAAAAACATTTGTGTAACCGTTGATATTACCCCGTTACGTGGCGAAAAGACAGGTATCGGCAATTATATCCATTACACACTAAAATTTTTACTATTAAATTATAAAGACTTAATCATCAATGGTATCTCTTTTGGCGTCCATAAATTCCAAAATGATTCCTATGAAATAGTTCATAAATTGGAAAAGCATATACATATTCCTGTTCCTGTAAGAATACTATACAATTGGTGGAATATCTGTAGGTATCCTAATATAGGTACCCTTTTAAAAAACAATTCTATCTTACATTTTACAAATTATTATTTACCACCGATATATCATAATAAAACGGTTTTATCGATTTATGACTTATCTTTTTTGACCTGTCCACAATGGGTCAGTCCTCAAATTATTAACTTATTTAAACCAACTATATTTCCTTCTGCTCAAAGAGCAACTCACATTATTACATGCTCAGAAAAAAGTAAAAAGGATATCGAAACATTATTAAACATCCCATCAGAAAAAATATCTGTTTCATATCCAGGCTATGACGATACCATTTTTCATCCATTAGATAAAGAAAAAGCACAACTTTATATAGAAAAGCATTATCAGATTAAATCTCCCTTTATCTTATTTGTTGGCACCATTGAAGAAAGAAAAAATGTCTCTGGACTATTAAATATATATGAAAAAGTTCAAAATAACATCCCTCATCGGCTTGTTTTAATAGGCAAAAAAGGATTCCATGCAAATGAAATCCTCTCAAAAATACAACAGATGAAATGCTCGGATAAAATCATTTACTTAAATTATATTAATAACCATAGTGAATTAAAATGGTTTTATAGTTCTGCAGATATGTTTATTTATCCGAGCTTCGACGAAGGTTTTGGCATTCCACCTCTTGAAGCGATGGCTTGTGGTTGTCCTGTAATTGTTTCCAACCAAGGGGCTTTGCCTGAAGTTGTTGGACATAAAGGAATAACGATTCATCCTCAAGATATAGATAATTTTGCAGAAGCTATAACTACACTATTATCTGATAAAAATAAATATAATAATATGATAACAAACAGCATCTTACAGGCAAAAAATTTCAGTTGGTCAAAAAGTGCTAAATCACATTACGAAGTATATAAAAAATTGGATGAAATATAATGCGTATTTTATTAAATGGATTTCAGATAGGTAATTTAAGTGGGACAGGTAGATATACAGAAGAATTAGTAAAAGCCTTTATCCAGATTCCTAATGTAGTACACATTTTTCTCTCGTCTCCCAAGCCTCTGAATATACCTTCTGAAAAACTAACCATTAACCCCTTGCCCAATAATAGGTATATTACAAGATTGCTTCAAAAGCATCTATTAAAAAAGCACTTTCAAAAATCACAACCTGACATCGTTCATTTCCCAGCAACTTATGGATATAAATTAGGGGATATCCCGCATATTACGACTGTTCATGACCTTGCTTTTCTGAATAATCCAAATTGGTTTCCACCTCATTATCGGTGGTTTTATAAAAGAAGAGTTGAAGAAACAATAAAATTTTCTCAACGATTCATTACCGACTCTTACTTTTCTAAAAGAGAACTACAAAAATATTACAACATTGACAAAGATAAGATTGATGTAATCTACCTTGGGGTAAGTGATTTTTTTAAGCCCCACACCCAACAACAGATAGAAACAATCAGAAACAAATACAAACTCCCCCCCAAATACGTTTTATATGCTGGCACTTTGGAACCCAGAAAAAATATTCCTTATCTGATTGAAGCATGGTCATACATCGCAGATAAAATTCCCCATCATCTTGTAATTATAGGACGCACAGGATGGAACACATACCCTATTGAAGAAGCGATAAAAAAATCAAAATTCAACGAACGTATTCACAGATTAGGGTATATCTCGGATATTGATTTACCCGTTATTATAAGTGGAGCAGAAATCTTTATCTATCTTAGTTTTTACGAAGGTTTTGGACTACCACCTCTTGAAGCTATGAGTTGCGGGACACCTGTCATTGCTTCTAACTGTGGAAGCCTTAATGAAATACTTGAAGATACGGCTTTATTGGTTGAGCCATCCGATATTCAGCAAATTGCTGAAGCAATCTATAATCTCTGTGAAGATAATACAAAAAGGCAGGTAATGAGTCATAATGGAATTATCCATGCTCAAAAATTTACATGGGAGAAAACTGCACAAAAAACTATCGAGGCATATAAGAAATGTTTAGGCAAATATTAACGGAGAATTAAAATGAATAGCCTTGCAAAATATTTTTTCATATTCGGTCTTATATTTTTATTTATTAGTGGGATAATATGGTTATCTGGTTTTCTGCCATTTAAGTTGGGGAAACTCCCTGGCGATATAAATATAGAATGGGAAAAAGGTAACTTTTATTTTCCAATAGCAACGTCTATTATTTTAAGTTTACTACTTACAATTATTATTAACCTGATTCTGTTTGCTCTGAGTCTACTCAATCGCTGAACATTTTTTCTGACATGTTTGTTTTAACAATTCAAGAGAAAATTGACTCAAATCTGGTAAAATAAGGTCTGCTAAAGAAATATCTTGTTTAGGTCGGTCATGTCTTGCCAAAGCCACACAATACATTCCTGCAGTTTTGGCTGCTGTGACACCAACAGTAGAGTCTTCAAATGCAACACAATTATCAGGTTTCACATTCAGAAGTTCTACCGCTTTCAAATATCCTGCGGGATGCGGTTTTCCTGGGAAGTAATCTTCTTTACCAAGATATAATGACACATACTCACTTATATCTAATCTACGAATTGCTTCTTCTACATCCCGCCGATACGAACCCGAAACAATAGCACATGTATAGTTTTGGCTTAAATTCTTTAGCAGTTGGATTGAACCAGGAATTTCCAATTGCATTCTTTCTGCATACTTATCAAAATATGGGTAAACATTATCAATAAAATATGGCATTTCATTTTTCAGAACAGGATAATTTTTTTCTAACTCTTCATATATATACTCCCATGAGTTCCCATACACCAATTGTTCTGCCTCCTCATAGTTCATAGGGATTCCCTTATCGTTCAAGTAATCATGAACTGCATAAACCCATATTATTTCAGAGTCCATCAAAGTCCCATCCAAATCAAAAACAAATACCTTAATTTCCATTAACAACTCCTTTTCTTTATATTTATCAATATTAAGATTAAAATTAAAGACTGTATTTTAATATATTTCATAGGGGTCAACGTCAACTTGCAAAAGAATTTTACTACTCCTCTTTTGCTCATGGAACTTTGCATAAACCTCCCTTGCAATATTATTTAGTTTCTTAGTTGCTTTACCCAACAGAGCAAACTGCCATCGGTATCTGCCCGTCACTCTTCGAATCACTCCCGGTGCCGGACCTAATATGAAATAGTCTCTCTCTTTTTCGTTTATGTCATTACGGATGAATCTCGTCAAAAGATACACCATCTCTTTAACTTCTTTTTCATCTTCTGATTCTACTCCAAATTGGATCATCCTATTATATGGTGGATATCCAATCTTTTGACGGAGTCTAAGTTCATAATCAACGAACATTTCATAATCGTGGTTTTGAACTGCCTTCATCACATAATGATTTGGCATATAGGTTTGAATAATTACCTCCCCTGGACGTTCTCTTCTTCCTGAACGACCTGCAACCTGCATTAATAACTGAAAAACGAACTCAGGTGCACGGAAATTGGGCAAAGTTAATCCTAAATCTGCGTTCATAACACCCACTAATGTTACTTTTGGGTAATCATGTCCTTTCGCTATCATCTGGGTACCTATAATAATATCTATCTTATGTTCAGCAAAATTTTTTAAGACTGAATACCCACGAATTTTTGAATTTGTAATATCGGTATCCATTCTTGCTATTCTCGCCTGTGGAAAACTCTGGATTAGTAAATCCTCAATCCGTTGTGTTCCAACACCCAATAATATTAATGGAGAACTTCCACATTCCTCACACTGAACAGGCCTTTGTTTTTTGAAATTACAATAATGGCAATGAACATACCCATCATAACGATGGTAGTTTAGGCTGGTCTGGCAATTCGGACACGGAAGCACCCAACCACAGGAAGGACACATCACTACAGGGGCAAAACCTCTTCGATTGATAAGCAGAATAACCTGTTCTTCCCGTTCAAGTCTCTCATGTATTTTGTCTTTTAATACCTGAGAAAGAAGTGGCTCACCTACTGTTTTATTCGATTCAGATTTTAAATCAACAATGTGAATAAGTGGTAAAGACCCTGAAGCAACTCGTTTTGTCAAGCGGAGCAAACAATATTTTGAATTGAGCGCATGTACATACGACTCCAGAGAAGGTGTTGCAGAACCTAAAATACAAACTGCTGAATTAATTTGTGCTCTCATCACAGCCACATCACGGGCATGATATTTCGGTGTCTCTTCTTGTTTATAAGTATGTTCATGCTCTTCATCAACGATAATAAGTCCCAATTTCTGAAATGGTGCAAAAATGGCTGAACGGACACCTACAACAACATCGACACGTCCTTCCTGTATTTTTCGCCACTCCTCAAATCGTTCTCGGTCTGTTAAACCACTATGTAATATTGCCACTTTATCTTTAAATCGTGAATATAACCTTGACAATGTTTGTGGTGTTAAGGCTATCTCTGGAACAAGCATTAAAGACTGATACCCACATTGTATGGCTGTTTGAATACATTGTAAATATACCTCTGTCTTCCCAGAACCAGTAATTCCATACAACAAATATGTATTAAATTGGTGGCATTGTATTGCCTTTGAAATCTGTTCTACTGCCAATATTTGTTCTTCTGTCAGCGTTATATCTTGTATTTCTGTAAAAGAATCTGAAACGTGATACATAGAGGGATATTTATAACTCTCCCTTTCCCATAACTTCACCCATCCTTTTCTGTAAAGACTTGTAATAGTACTTTTCTTTATACCTAATCTTTTTATTAGTTCTGCTACTGGATATTCCTTTCCTTCATGAAGTAAAAACAGGTATGTTTTAATCTGAAGAGGTGCTTTTTTCTGCCATGCAAGTATATCCTCTTGTGGAAGTACTTTTTCACTATTTATTTGAACCCATAATTCTTTTTTGATTTTTTCTTGTATTCTTGGGGCTTCAACAATAACCTTTACAATTCTCTCTTTGAGAAGTAAAGTTATTTCTTCATCTATATGTTGATTTTTTATCTTCCTTTTTATTTCTTTAAGGGATAACGGTTGCTGCTTCAATACTTCGATGATTTCATAAGGAAGACTGCATGGAAGGTAATTACAGCTAACTCCAACATTTAATGTATACTTTGCATTTACTATGGAACGAAGGAAATGAGGCACTGCCAATTGAAATGTTTGTCCTGGAGGTGATATGTAGTACTCTGAAATCCATTGACACAATTTTATTATTTCTTCGTTAAGAATTGGTGATGTATCGGGAATGTCTATGACTTCCTTTAATTCTGAGATAGATGTTCCATTCTCCGTTTTATCACTTTCTTGAACATTTAAAATCACTCCCATCTCTATTGAGTTCCTCACAGGTACGAGAACCCTTACTCCTCTTTTTGCTTTTTTGAGCAGGTGTTCTGGAACCGAATATGTTAAGAGATGCTCAATTGGCAAAAAAACAGCAACATGTACAATTGTTCCACTCATTAGTTCAAATAAAAAGTTTATTGTTTAGATTTTATCAGAAAAAAAGCACCCCATTAAGTAATACGCTACTCGGAAATTTCTGTATGCCAATACGCAAAATCAACAAATTTTTGCCAAGTTGAAAGTTGCTCCTTTCGAACCCGAATCCCCAATTTTGGTAGCCAACGGGGAGAAATAGGCTTACGGAGCAAATTCATATTAGCCTCTTCTGGAGTCTTGTTCCCTTTTTTCAGATTACATGCTAAACATGCAAGTACTAAATTTTCCCATGTATCCTCTCCGCCTCGAGAACGCGGTATAACGTGGTCTATAGTTAATTCATGCTTCGGTAATATCTTTCCACAATATTGACATTGACATCGGTCCCGCTCAAAAATATTTTTCCTGCATAGACGAACTTCACGAAGTACAAAGCCATTATAAACCGTAAGTAAGATGACATCAGGCAGTAAAATCTTCACATTAGGGGTTACAATATATTTGCCATTCTGAAAATTTTCCTTTTGCTGTGATAGTTCACACCACGAATTAAAATCATAAAGGGTATAATCTCTTGGGTGAACAACACACGCATGCCCTTGAAAAAGCAAAACCATAGCCCTCTTAACGGTGGTTATATTCACCGCTATCCACGAACGATTTAAAACAAGAACATCCCCATTCAACATTGTTATAATCCAATATTTTTATTAATATAGTCCTATTCCACCCCATTTTTCAAATTAAAATCTTATTTTTTATTGAAAGATTTTCTCGTTTATTGTTGTTCTTCTGCTGAATTTTCTTGTTGTGGTATATCTTCAGAGATTAGCCGTTGTCTTGCTTTTACTTTTGCATGCTTACCTATTCTCTCTCTAAGGTAATACAATTTTGCTCTCCTCACCTTACCTTCACGAACAACTTCAACTTTTGCAATTCGTGGGGAATGTAAAGGAAACACACGTTCTACACCTTCACCATAGGTAACGCGTCGTACGGTGAATGTGGCATTTGGACTTACACCGTGTTTGCGTCCAATAACGACACCTTCAAAAATTTGGATTCGTTCCTTTCCCCCTTCAACAATTTTAAAATGCACGCGAACAGTATCTCCAATATTAAACGTTGGCAACTGTTCAGGGGGCTTTTTGTACTTTGCTGAATACTCAGTAACAACATCCATTGGGAATATCTCCTTTTTATTGTTTTGGTTTATTACTTATATATCATTTGTTTTATTTATTTCATCGGTGCTATTTCTCTTCTGTCTTTC
>JAIWNQ010000224.1 GCA_020216745.1 Candidatus Hydrogenedens sp. | reverse complement strand
CTGATATTTCACATACAAGTCGGGTCTTTTTCGTCTTGTCCTTTCGATAGCTTGCAATTCACGCCATTTTTTTATCTCAATGTGATTTCCTGACAATAACACTTCTGGAACTTTCATACCACGATATTCTGGTGGTTTCGTATATTGTGGATATGAAAGTAAACCATTATACAAGGAATCATTGGTCACAGATTCCCATTCACCGACAACACCTGGCAACATTCGACTTACCGCCTCTATAACTACAAGTGCTGGTAATTCACCGCCACTTAAAACATAATCTCCTATAGATAATTCTTCGGTTATAAGACCATCAACAACTCGTTCATCTACTCCTTCATATCTACCACATATCAATACAAAATCTTTCCATTGAGCCATTTCTTTCAGTTTATCCTGAGTTAAAACCTGACCAGCAGGAGAGAGAAGAATCACATGTTCCAGAGTATTTTGTTCTCTCAAACTTTCCACTGCTGTAAAAATTGGTTCACACTTCATCACCATGCCAGGACCACCCCCATAAGGAGTATCGTCTACTGACTTATGTTTATCCGTTGCAAAATCTCTTATATTATGTACGTTCACTTTAATAATTTCCTCTTGAATCGCTTTTCCTAACAAACTATGATGAAGCGGAACGGTAAAGAACTCAGGGAATATTGTTAATACATCTATTTGCAATGTCATGTTTTCTCAATACTGTTTTCACCAACCTTAATTATTCAAGGACTTCCAGATTTACTCTTTTCAATAATTTTATTGACGCTATATTTAATAGTGTCCGAATGGCTTTAATTGTTTTACCATTCCTTCCAATAACTCTTCCCATATCTTCTTTGTTCACCTTTAATTGAAGGATAATCTTATCTTCTGATTCTATTGAAGATATGGTAACTTCTTCTGGATTTTTAACCAGTTTTTTTACAATAAATTCGACCAACTCTTTCACAACTCAACTCCATACATTTAATTATACATTACTATTTTTAGTATTCGTTGTCACACCTGTCTTTCGCATTAATGTCTTTACAGTGTCCGATGGAAGTGCACCTTTCTCTAACCATGCTTTCAATTTTTCACCATCGATTTGGGTTATTGGATTTGGACGTGCCTTTGGTTGATAATAACCAATAATGTCTATTTCTTTGCCTTGTCTTCTTTCTCTTGAATCCATAACCACAATCCGATAATAGGGGTCATGTGTTCTACCACCTTTTTTTAATCGTATTACCGTTGCCATAATTTTCCTTTCCTTTATATGTTAATGTTTTATTTTAATTGCTTTTATTTTCATCACATCATGCCTCCTGGCATAAATGGACCAATCCCTTTGGGAATCTTCCCTTTGGGTCCTTTTACCATGTCTTTCATCATCTTACGCATCTTTTCAAAATCTTTCAAAAGTGCATTCACCTCTTGAACAGAGGTGCCACTGCCTTCTGCTATCCTTCTACGTCGACTTCCATTAATAATCTTTGGATTTCTCCGTTCTTCTTTTGTCATCGATAATATAATGGCCTCTGTATGCTTTAATTCATCTTCTGGCAAATCCATTCCAGCAGGAAGCATTTTCCCAACACCAGGAATTTTTTTCAATAAGTCCCCAAAACTACCCATTTTTTTAACCTGCCTCATCTGTTCAAGGAAATCTTCCAAATCCCAACTGGCTTTTCGGACTTTTTCCTGAAATTTCAAGGCTTGCTCTTTATCAACAACCTCTTGTGCCTTTTCGACTAATGATACAATATCCCCCATTCCCAATATCTGGTCTGCCATTCGTCTGGGATGAAACTGTTCTAATGCATCAATCTTTTCGCCAGTCCCGATAAATTTTATCGGACAGTTCGTCACCTCGATAATACTTAACGCTGCACCACCACGAGCATCACCATCCATCTGCGTCAACACTACTCCCGTAAGCGGAACATTATCGTGAAACTGTTTTGCTGAACGGACTGCATCTTGACCCATCATTGCATTCGCAACAAAAAGAATTTCATGAGGCTTTACTTGCTGGGCTATTTGTCGCACTTCCGCCATCATTTCAGTATCTATATGAAGTCTACCTGCGGTATCCAAAATGACGGTGTCACAACCTCTCAAATTTGCCTCACCTATTGACATCAATGCAATATCCACGGGGTTCATATCTGAACCTAACGAGAAATACTCAACTTCCGCTTGCTGTGCTAATATTTCCAACTGTTTGATTGCCGCAGGTCTATAAATATCACCCGCAACTAACATCGGTTTCTGACCTTTTTTCTTCTTTAGGTAATACGCCAACTTTGCCGCAGAGGTTGTTTTCCCTTGTCCTTGTAATCCAACCATCATAATAATTGTAGGTGGTGTTACTGCTTTCACAAGGTCTTTATTTTCACCACCCATAATTTCAACAAGTTCATCATAAACAATCTTTATAAGTTGTTGGGTCGGATTGATATTGTCTAAAACATTCTTTCCCAACGCTTTTTGCTGAACATCGTCAATAAACTTTTTAACAACTTTGTAGTTGACATCGGCTTCCAGAAGGGCTACACGAATAATCTGCAACCCTTCTTTCATGTTCTCTTCTGTTAGCCGAAGTTGACCACGAAAGAACTTAAAAGCACTTTCTAATTTTTTTGATAAGGTTTCAAACATATCTATTTTTCTTCACGTTTTAATGGAAATTCTTACAGAAATGCACCATATTATATCATATTTTTATTAATATCACAAGTTTAATTAGTATCTGTATACCCCAAACTAATCTATAATCATATACTCTTCGATTTAATCGTTTCTAAAAATTAATGGCGGAGAGGTTTTCTCCATCCCTTTCTGTTTCATATTGATAATTTCATCTACTACTTTTTTAATATTTGGTTGGTCGGGATTTTGTTGCAAAGACATGGAAAGGGCTCTTTCTGCATCTTTCAAGTATCCCATCTGCAAAAAGATGCTCCCCAGAAAATTCCATCCTTCCCAATACTTATCATTCAAAAACAGAGCATGTGTACCAGTAGCAATAGCATCTTCTATTCTTCCTGCCCGATATAAAATATGACTATATGCCATGTATTCATCAAAAGAATCTTTTATATTTTTGTTCGTTTCTTCGAAAATTTTTAGTGACTCCCGCATTCTTAAACGCACAGGGACATCATAAGGTTGAAGTTCCTTTCCTAACTCTGTTAACTTCTTTTCCGCATCAGACATATTCCCTCGTGCAACATCAATACCTGATAAGCCTACTTTTGACCACAAATCAGAATGTTTTGCTACTGCTTTCTGATATGATTCTTCGGCTGATTCTAATAAATGCAATTCCCAATAAATATCTCCCAAGCATCTCCACATTCTAACCGCCTCTTTATCAGAAACTTTTTTTCTGATTGCCATTTGAAAACATTGGAATGCAGGTTTTAACCAATTTTCCCCTTTTTTCATATTATTAAATCCTAACCGAACCCATAGGTCACCGTTTTCAGGATGTTTTTTTACAATATCTTCCAGAACTTCTGCAGATAAATCATAATCCCCTTGAAGTTCAAGAACATCTAAATAAACAAATATCCCCTCCTGAATATCTGTATTTCGAATATTCACCTGCTCTAACATATTTCTTGCATCACTCAAAAGAGAATTTCTTTTAATTTTCAATTCGGCTAATCGGCTTTGTGCAGAAGGATTCTGGACTAAACTCTGTATTTGTTTTTGAACCTCATGATATTCTCCAACCTTAGCCTTTGCAAGAGTAATGGTAGTTGCAATATCACCACTTTTTAAACAACCCAATATAATAAATGGCAATATAACAATAATTATCTCTGGGTACCAAATAAAACATTTCTGTCCCAAATTAACATCTCCATTCGTTCCAACAAAGGGCTAAAAGTTGAAGGATTTAGTGCACACACAGGCACACCATCATACTGTTGAATAAGTCCCTGAACTATCTCGGAATTGGCTTTGTCAATTTTATTTAAAACATTAATCCGTGGTTTGGTATCCAACTCCAAATCTCGTAATAGTTTAACAACCGTATCATGTTTTTCTTCCACATCTTCTGATGATACATCCAGCACATGCAATAACAAATCAGCATCATTTATTTCTTCAAACGTGGTTCGAAATGCTGACATTAAATCTTTCGGCAAATTTCTTATAAAACCTACGGTATCAATAATAATTACCTCTCGTTCTCGTGGAAATCGTAATCGCCTTGAAACAGGGTTTAATGTAGCAAATAAGAAATCCTCAGCTATGACAGAACTATTGGTTAGATTATTTAACAACGTTGATTTTCCAGCATTTGTATATCCTACAATTGCAACAGTTGGTACTTGACGAACTGTTCGAACCTGTCTACGGAGTTCTCTTCTTCTGCCTAATTCCTTCACCTCTTGTTCTAAATGAGCAATTCGGTCTCTTGCACGTCTTCTATCAATTTCGAGTTTTGTTTCCCCAGGTCCTCTACCTCCAATCCCACCAGTTAACCTGGAAAGGGCTGTTTGTTTTATACCCAAAAATGGGAATAGATATTTTAATTGAGCCAGTTCAACCTGAATTTTACCTTCACGAGTTACTGCGTGTTGAGCAAAAATATCTAATATGACTTGCGTCCGATCTAATATTTTTAAGTCTGTAAAATCTGATAGTGCCTTCACATGTGATGGTGTTAAATTTTGGTCGAAAACGAGCATATCAGCCCCTAATTGAACAGCACGTATTAATATATATTTCAGTTTGCCCTGTCCCATTACATATTTAGGGTCTGGTGGTCTCCTTTGGATTACTTTGTCTAATACCTTAATGCCTGCACTTCTTGCCAATTCTGTAAGTTCTTGAACTGAATCTTCTATCACCGACAACGGTTGAGTAGAAACGTGAATTAAAATAGCGTTATCACCCTTTAAGTTCGCTTTTACAAATATACGATTTCGTTCCAATTCTTCTTCGAGCGAACGGATTAATTCTAAAAAATCATCTTTTAACTCATATACCGTAGTTGGGGGATAAATTCGCCACGGTTTATTCTCATCGTTTGCAGGTAATAAATGTGCAAAATGTATCTTTCTTGGTAGTGCATTTTCATCCACTTCGAGCACTGCAACTCCATCAAGCCGATAAATTGCCAAATAACTTAAATCTTCATCATCCAAACCCGAGTTTGTTTTAAGATGGGTATGCACAAGACGAACTTCAGATAACCTGTTTAGAGCACGTCTTTCGACATTGGGCATCGGTATTGATTGAGCATTTCCTACACAGACATGAACAATATGCCCTCTACGGTCAATTAAAATGCCTATTTGCCGTTCCATCTCATGGGATAATTCACATAACGTTCTACTTATTTCAACCGAGATAATACGTGATGGAACAGGCTTTCTATTTTTCAGGGATTCAAGTTTTTTAATTTGACTTGCTTTTAAACCATGAATATTACCAGTTATCAGAATATTCGACCTCCTTCAATAACAACGCTCATAATGTATTAATACACTTATATTATACTCTCTCAAATAATTATTTTTTCAATACTTATAACGTATTCAGGACTTGGAAAATTACTTCTATAAAACCTACTCATCCACTGCAGGCAGAAACCATACTGGATTAATGGCGGTATCTTCCTTTCTTATTTCATAATGCAAATGTGCAGTGGTTACCCTGCCTGTTGCCCCAGACAGCCCAATCACATCACCTTCTTTAACTTCATCTCCTTCTTTAACACATATTTTACTCAGATGAGCATAGGCACTATTAATTCCGTCTGCATGCTCTACTACAATTAATAAACCATACCCATGCATTGTACATGCTAAACGAACAACACCATCTGCTGTTGCTACCACTGGTGTTCCTGTTGGAACTATAATATCAATACCCTTATGAACTCTTGAGCCACTTCCACCCCTACTCCTCACACTACCGAACCATGAACTTATATGACCAGAGCCATCTTTTATAGGCCAAATATGCGGAACCTCCTTTGTAAAATCAATGTCTTCGGGTGGTGTTGAATTATTTTCTACTGTATTCTCAATCTCTGACGAACCTTCCACGTGCTCCTCTTCTTCGTTCATAAAAACACGATATAATAGAGATGAAGGAACACACTCTTCTTCTGGTTTATTTAACGACACACTGGAAGTATCTTTTTTACATTCTTTTAAGTGTTGACAGCCATAAAACCCAAATACCAATACAGACATAACAATAACCGTTTTTAAAGGAAGTTTCAAACCCATAATCTTACACTCCACTCCCCTGTATGCAATCTTGCATTTTTTTAAGTCCTGTTTCTGCAACTATTTTTAAGTCCTGTTTCCAATATTCTCTATTGAATATCTCTAAAGACAAACAGCCTGTATATCCTATTTTCTTTAACGTTTTCAAAACATCCTTCAAAGGCAAAATTCCATCCCCTGGATAAATACGATGTGCATCGCCTTGTTCCTCCCTTGGAACATCTCCAGGAACATCATTCCAATGGAAATGCCCAATAAGATTGCCCTGAACCAATTCCAGACCTGAGAACCCAGAACCACCACGAAATAGGTGGAATGTATCCGCAATAATACAAGCCCTCGGGTCATCTGCATCAATTGCAATGGCACACGCTTGGCCAAAACGATATACCCCTTTAAAAAATCCCACAAATTCGACCGCTACACGAATTCCAAACTCCTCTTCACCTATTTTTAGTAATTCTTTATAACAACGGGCACACCATTTCAAATCGATATTCTCCCTATCAGGTGCAGGAATAGAAGCAACATGTTTTGACCCTACTGCTGATGCCATCCTCATTCGATTTCGTGTAACTTCTAACGATGCCTTAAAATTATCCTCTCCATCTGGCATGGAATCCCATAAGCCAATCACATTAGGGACAATCAATCCCAAATCTTCTATCTCTTTCCCTAAATCTTTCAAATTTCCGCCCTGTTTCTCATATTCCTCGAGTTCACTAATCCATGGCTCTATACCGTCCCACTTTGTCTCATGGGCAATCCTGATTTTATCCTTCAACGTAGCTGGACGTATCGTGCTGGTATTTAGAACAACTGGCCACGGACTTATACCTCCTTGGAAACGCTTTTCTTCTTTGATTTCTTTTTGAGATGATGTATCAGTATGTCCCTTTTGATGTACCGCAAGAGCACCTAAACCTAATGCACATGTTTTTATAAAATCTCTTCTTATTGTTTTCATAATTGTTCCTCTTCAAAATTTCTCTTTATATTTCTAAAAGCATACTAAAAAATCCACTTAAAATCCAAACCAAAATCCCTTTTGAAAGATAAATAGAAATCCAATTATAATAACCCTATTAAAACCTATAACTTTTATCTATAATAGTACAAGGAGATATAACATGAGTTCAAAAATATTTGTTTGTTTAATAACTTTTGCCCTATGTTCAATTACAGTTGCAACGAGCACACATTCTGAGTCATTAGATAAAATGAAAATCTTGGTGAAATCCAGTGATTATCAAATGGTAAACCCTGTGATTTCCTTACCGTGCAAAGAAACATTACCCGATAATAAAATTGTAACGGTACTTCATCCAAAAACAGGAAAAGAATTCCCTGCTACCATTCGCAATGGAGAGTTCACGTTTATCCCTGATGACATAGCTCCAAATTCAGAATGTATTTATGAGGTTCGCGTAAAAGATAAAACTCCAGATTATGTTTATCATGTTCAGATTACTCCTGGAGAGAAACCCGACACTATTAAGGTAGAAATTGACAAAAAACTGTTTACAGTCTACCATTACGGGAAGGAGTGGAAAAAGCCTTTTCTCTGGCCATTACTTTCTGAAAATCAGGTTACCATTACAAGAGATTACCCGATGAACCCTGAAGGCACTCCAAAATTCGCTCAGGAACATCCACATCATAAATCTTTTTGGACTGCTTACGGCAATATAAATGATGTTAATCTCTGGACAGAAGAAGAGGGAACTGGGATACAACGCGTTGAAAACGTAAGTTATGGCTCTGGCGATGCCTATGGATGGATAATTAGCAACAATAAATGGTGCGATAAAGACGGAAATTATGTAATTACAGAAAATCGAGAATATCGATTTTATACAACTCCCGAGAAAGGTCGTCTTTTTGATGCCTTCGTCTCATTTACAGCGGAAGAAAAAGATGCGGTATTCAAAGATACCAAGGAAGGAGGTATCGTTTCTGCAAGAATGCACCCAGATATCTCTACAAAAGGTATAATCACAATCGCAAGTGGTGAGACTGGAGAAGATAAAGTTTGGGGAAAACCAACGCCATGGTGTGATTATTCCGCAGAACTCAAAGATATTGGCTGGAGAGGTTTGGCAATCTTTGATAATCCTTCAAACCTCCGCTATCCGACAAGCTGGCATGTACGTAAGTATGGCTTGTTCGCTGCAAATTGCTTTGGCTATTCCAATTTCCGCGATAAAGATTATAATAAACCTCTTCTACCCGAAAACGGCGATTATACAATTAAAAAAGGAGATACATTATCTCTTCGTTATAGGATGTATGTCCATTCTGGTAACGTGACTGATTCTATGGTAAAAGAACACGCACGGAATTTTCAGGAGACTATAAAAGCAGAGTGGACAAAATAAAACTATTTTGCTTCATTAGAAATGTCCAATAGGTCAGACTTCCGTGTGAAACGTACCCGTTATACCCCTTATTTATTCGCCTCTTGTGCTAAACGTTGGGCTTTAATCCTCATTAATTGACTGGTCGTTGAACGTTCCATCTCATCTAATTTATTCTTAATAAACTTAATAGTCTCTTTCATTCTCGGTATTAATGTATGTTCCAATGCATTAACTCTCCTACGCGTCTTCTCTATTTCCTGACATAGCCTACGAACAGTTTCTTCCAATTCTGCCATTTTTAATAGTTTTGGCAAAAATTCCTTCATCTGGGTAATTGCTTTGTCTAATTCTGATGAGGTGTGGATTAATGAATAGCCCCCTTCACTTTTCCCAAATGTAATTTCCAATTTCGGAATCTGAACACTCATTAATCTTTGTGTTTTTATCTCAATTTTCATCTCTTGACGTGTTGATTCCAGAGCATCTTCGACAATCAATCGTGATGAGGTTGCCTCTGCCAACACGAATAATTTCAGAACTTGAGGCAATTCATCATCAACCTCTAATCTTGCCTTTTTATATTCAGCGGTAATACGCCCGAAATCCTTCATTAAACCATCTAACTTATCTTTTAATAACTTATGACCACGTTGAGCAACAACGAGCCGCTTACGTAGCCTAAGTAATTCCATTCGTGTTGGGTTAACTGCTAATCGCATACGACAACCTTATTAGAAACTTTATTTGTTTTCTGGATAGTATTTTTCTATAAATTCAGGTTTTACTCGTTTCAATTCAGATTTTGGTAACATCCCGAGTAATTCCCATCCGATTCGCAAACTATCTTCAATACTACGGTTCTCGTCTTCACCTTGCCTTATGAACCTATCCTCAAACGCATCTGCGAACTTCACATACAATAAATCAATATCGCTCAATGCCGATTCCCCTAAAACTACTGCTAATTCTTTTGCATTTTTACCGCGTGCATACGCCGCATATAACTGATTCATGACATTAGCATGGTCTTCACGTGTCTTTCCTACACCGATACCTTTATCCTTCAAACGTGATAGTGAAGGCAAAACATCCACAGGTGGGTAAATCCCTTGTGCATGTAAGGAACGACTTAAAATAATCTGCCCTTCTGTAATATACCCTGTTAAGTCAGGGATAGGATGAGTTTTATCATCCTCAGGCATGGTTAACACAGGCAATTGTGTAATAGAACCATTTTTCCCCTTTATTCTGCCTGCTCGTTCATAAATCGTACTTAAGTCTGTGTATAAATAACCAGGATAACCACGCCTACCCGGCACCTCTTTTCGTGCCGCGGAGATTTCACGTAAGGCTTCACAATAATTTGTAAGGTCAGTTAATATAACCAACACATGCATATCT
>JAIWNQ010000223.1 GCA_020216745.1 Candidatus Hydrogenedens sp. | reverse complement strand
TTTTCAAAGGCTAAGAATTCCGCCACGGTTAACGCCATACGTGGGACCGCGATACGTTCAATAGCAGGGTCATCTGCAAGGTTAATAAACAAAACTGCCCGTTCAAGAGCCCCTGTCCTACGAAAGTCATTAATGAAAAATTCGGATTCTTCGAAGGTAATACCCATTGTAGCGAATATAACGGCGAACTTCTCGCCTGTCTTCAATACTCTTGCTTGTCGTGCTACCTGTGCCGCCATTCTTGAATGTGGCAAACCTGAACCTGAGAAGAAGGGCAATTTCTGCCCACGAACCAGCGGATTCAGTAAATCGATAGTTGAAATACCCGTTTGAATAAACTCGTTGGGATAGTCACGAGCAAAAGGATTCATTGGATTACCATTAACATTTAACCATTTTTCGGGAATAATTGGAGGCCCGTCATCAATGGGTCTTCCGAATCCATCAAAAACTCTACCCAACATATCTTCAGATACACCTAACTCTACACCTTTACCCAAAAACTTCACAGTTACTCCCTGGGGAGCCAAACCACTGGTTCCTTCAAACACCTGAACCACTGCTTTATCTTTATTAACCTCTAATACCTGACCCCGTCGGGTAGTCCCATCGTCCAGACGAATATCTGTTAGTTCACCGAAGGTAATGCCTTCAACACCTTCTACCAACATTAATGGACCGATTATTTCTTTTACTGTGCGATATTCTTTTGTAATCACGGTCGTTCACCTCACTCTGTTTGAGTTAATTTCCATTTTATTAAGATAACAATGCTTTAACTTGTTCCGAAATTTTATTTCGTAAACCATCAAACTGGTCTAACTTATCTTCACGTATCATCTTTGCCTTTGAAATTTCCTCTAATACAGGCAAATTCAATAACTTTGTTAATGGCACACCTTTTTGCAATGCAGGACGAACTTCATCGTAGTAGTATAAAATGGTATATAAAAGTTGAAATTGTTTTAACATGGAGGAATATGTATCGATTTCATCAAATGCATTCTGATGTAAAAAGTCTTCTCTTATCATTTTTGCCGCCTGCATAAGTAAGCGGTCTTCCGCAGGTAATGCATCCATACCTACCAAACGAACTAATTCTTCTAATTCAGCTTCCCTCTGTAAAATTGCCATTGCTCGTCTACGAACTTCAGACCATTTGGGATTATAGTTCTCATTTGCATACTTATCAACAACTTCCTGATATAGTGAATAAGAGGTTAACCAGTTAATAGCAGGGAAATGTCTTGCAAACGCTAATTTATCATCTAACCCCCAAAAAACCTTCACTACACGCAAGGTAGCCTGCACAACAGGTTCGGAGAAATCACCGCCTGGGGGAGAAACTGCACCAATTAAAGATAGTGTTCCATTTCTTTTATCTGAGCCTAAACAAATCACATTTCCCGACCGTTCATAGAAACTCGCAATCCGTGTCCCTAAGTATGCAGGATAACCTTCTTCACCTGGCATTTCTTCTAAACGTCCTGACATTTCACGCATGGCTTCTGCCCACCGACTTGTTGAGTCAGCCATCAAAGCCACACTATATCCCATATCGCGGAAATATTCCGCAATTGTGATTCCCGTGAATACACTCGCTTCACGAGCAGCCACAGGCATGTTTGATGTATTAGCTATTAACACCGTTCGTTCCATAAGTGGTTCGCCCGATTCAGGGTCTTTTAACTCGGGGAATTCCATAAGCACGTCTGTCATTTCATTTCCTCGTTCACCGCAACCTACATACACCACAATACTTGCATTAGCCCATTTCGCTAACTGATGTTGAACCACGGTCTTTCCACTACCGAATGGACCAGGAACGCATGCAGTTCCTCCTTTCGTCATCGGGAAAAACATATCCAATACCCGTTGCCCTGTGGTCAAGGGTTCTAATGGCGGGAGTTTCTTTGCTACTGGTCTCGGCTGACGAACAGGCCAACGTTGAACCATAGTTAATTCACGTAGACCTTTCTCAGTTTCAATAACCGCTATTACCGTATCTACATTACCTTCTACGGGTCCTATCTTCTTTACTGTTCCTTCTACACCATGAGGAACCATTATTTTATGAACAACCAACTTTGTCTCACGAACAGTCCCCAAAATATCGCCAGGTACAACATGGTCACCTACCTTAGCCACTGGTTCAAATTTCCAAATCATGGTACGGTCTAAGGAAGGACTTTCTGCCCCACGGACAATATACTCACCAAATTGTGCTGCTATTTTATCTAAGGGACGCTGTACTCCATCATAAATAGACCGAATCAATCCGGGTCCTAATTCTACGCTTAATGCTTCTCCTGTCCTGAATACAGGTTGTCCCGGACCAATACCTCCGGTCTCTTCATACACCTGTATGGAATAATCTTCTCCACGTATTTCAATAATTTCGCCAAACAATTTGGCATTTCCGACCCGAACCATTTCATACATACGTGCACCGGACAAACCACGCGCAACTACTAACGGTCCGGATACTTTAACAACTTCACCCTGAATGTTTGTGCTCATATTCTATTTCCCTAATGTTCCTTATTTTTATTCATCATATAATTTATTTCACATATATTTTTATTATTTATTTTCATCAGGATTGTTCCTCTTTACCGAGCATATCTACTCCAATGGAATACTCTATCTGACGCTTCAACTCTTTAAAGCCCAGATGGATACTTCCTTTATGTGTAGGTATTGTCGTAATAACAGCATTGCTAATTAAACGATAATCCTGAATAAGTTCTTTCGATTCCTGAGCAAGTTCTTCTGTAATCAAGATAATTTCTGCCCCACCATCTTGTTGTATTTGCTGAAATGCCCTCTGCAGGTCGTTCGGCGTCAAGGCATGAAATACTTCAAAACCTGCGGATTTAAATCCTTGAATTAAACTTTTTTCACCTATAACATACGCTTTATACATACGTTTGCCTTATCCTATCTTTCAACATTGCTGAGGGCAAGCCATTCAGCTTCCCACTAATAAGCAGTTTTAAGTTAAATGCCTCAACATGCATTCCCCAACAAAAAGCTCCAACTCGCTCAGGACCCATTGTTTGTAATTTTGCATGTTTAACATAGTTCGTAAGTAAATCTGAGGTCATTTGTTCAAACTTCGGAATTTGTTCATCCTCACTTAAGTCTAAACATTCACGCCATATATCTCCTACAATTCCTGGGATAACTCCACCCCAAGACCGAAGTTCATTTATACTACACAACTCACCGACAAGATGATTAAATGGCTCAATAGGCAGAAGATATTGTTGAAACATTTTCAAGTTATGCCCTGCCTTCAATGCACGCCACAATACAACTATTAATTTCGACAAAATTCTAAGTTCAGACCAATCTTTTAATAGTGGACAATCTAATTGTGAAATAAGATCTAAATAATGCCTCAGATAACTACCATCTAAAACAATGTCTGTAATCAGCGGATTTTCAGATTGAACCCCTGCAGGATTGCATATCGCCGTTATTGCTGGACGGATAACCTCTGGGAATAACGATGGATTAGCGGAAGCAATTTCTGCAAGTCGTGATTCGGTAAAAATATTTTTAGGGAAAAGAGGATTTTTGCCGTTTATTGCTCGTTTTAGGTTTACATAATCTTCACTTAATAAAAATACATCCGTAATCTCTGGTGAAGGACATGCTTTCTTTAATTCATATATCTGAGCATGAACATAATTATCAATTATCGTGCTCCAGTCCTCCCACGTCTCTGCCCCAGGAACCATAAACTCACGTAATGTTGTCTCTTGAAGACGATGTAATACGTCCTCTGGCTTCTCGATACTTCCAAGATTCATAAAAAAGTCATAGGACATTAACCGCCCTTCTAATACGCTGATTTGTCCACATACAAATCCCCAACGATGTTGTCCTTTCGAAAGGGCTTTCAAACACCTACTCCTTCTTGTTTCCTAAATTAAGTGTTCTCAGTAAATAACTTCTGTGCAATGACTGGGACTAATTCCCGTTGTAAATCTGCCAAAAGAGTATCTATCGTCTGGTCAATCTGGAAGCCTTTACCGATAAACAAAAAACCTCCACGTGCAGGGAGATAATTTTGTTCATCAATTGTAATGGCACCTGCTCCCTTTTGAGCATTCCAGTTAGTAACCAAGGTTTTAAATATATTCAAATCGTCTTTATGGACTCGAAGAATGCCGTTAGACTCATTGGCAATGGCACGTTCCATTAACTTCTGCATTAATTGCTGATATTCATTTTCAGGGATACGAAGTATTTCCTGCTTCGCTTTTTGAAACACTTGATTTATTATCTGATTCTTTTCTTTTAGAATCTCTTTATTGATTTGTCCCTGAACCTGAACTAATTTACGTGCCATCTCTTCATCAATATTGCGAATAGCAGTTTGATACTGCCGTTCCGCTTTTTCCTCGGCATTTCTCTGAGCAGATTTCTTTTTTTCGTCGGCTTCTTTTTGTGCGGCTTTTATAATCAATTCCGCTTCATGCTGAACTGATTCTAATACCGCTTTATTAATTTCTTCTAATGCCATTGTTTTTTCCTTACAATGGATACAGTAAGATGTTATTCTTATTGTCCACGAATATATGCAGTTACATTATTATCAGCAGTTAACCAGTTAATAGCAAGGATAGCCACTAACAATGCTACCACAGCATACGTTTCTACCATAGCAGGCAATATAACAGAGCGACCAAATGCCTCGGGTCTTCGTGCAACTAATGAAATACTTGCCGCTGACGCTTCACCCTGCCATTGGGCGGAGAAATACAATGCAAGTCCAACTCCTAATCCCAAAACGAACAGGGCTAACCCTGTCCCAGGTGTGATTATCATCTCTCCGGAGATTAAACCTGAACGGACAAAGATAAGTATGGCAGTGATAAATCCATAGAACCCTTGCGTTCCAGGCAATGCCAGTAGCACCAATAGTCTTCCAAAAAGGTCCGGTTTTTCGCTTAACACGCCACCTACCGCTTGAGAAGCGATACCAATTCCTTTTCCGGACCCGGAGCATCCTAAACCTACGGCTAAACCTGCTCCTGCGATTGCTAATCCACGACCAATTTCGATTGCAAGTGCGTTATCCATACACTTATCTCCATGTTTTAACGGTTATCAGTTGATTTATTCCATTTACATTTATTTTCATTTTATTTTTTCTCATCAGAACTTACTAAAATTGCATTTTCAGAGTTAAAACCTAACGGTTCGAACGCCTTTCCACCACCTTCGTAGAAGCGACCAAAGAATTCAACTAAAATAAGACGCATTGAGTGCACAAAAGCACCCATTACGCTAATCAGGAAATTAAACATGTGTCCAATAACCAAAGCAAAAATAAATATGAAAAACCCTACATAAGGGATGGGGCGTACAAGATTCGCAATCATGTTGAAAGACATAGCCACTATAGAGGTAGTTAATCCTAATGCCAATAAACGGCAATACGACATCGTGTCACCAATAAATGCGGTGATACCATAACTACCTACAATACCGTAAAGACTAATTAACCCTGTAATAAATCGGGCAATTGGGTTTGTCTGGTCGCGTCCCTGAGTTAAGACTAACCCTAATGCTCCTAACCCAAATAATGCGATACCAAGCCAATTCAACCACACTGGAGGAGTAATAAACATACCACTAACGATGATAATAAAGCCAGGCAAAGCGATAAGCCATAATAATCCGTCCATAATTGCTCCTGCTTTATCACCTCGCTTTGCCATACCATACATTTTCAAACCGATGCCAAAAAATTGATTTACAATCCCAATAAACAAAGCAAAAAGCAATAATACTACTGGCTGGTCCATTGGATTTAGTATTGTCGTTTTTTCAATTACCCTCTGGAAAATATTATTTTCACCTAAATATTCAGGTTTATATAAATCACCAAAAAAAGAACCTAATAGAAAACCGAATAAAATTGTCGGTAAGGAGGCAAAAAATAGTAATTTTGAAAAATTATATATACCTTCATAAGGTTTGGTTCGTCTCATAAGGTAAAGACTTGCTAATAACAAAATCAGCCCATAAGCCACATCGCCGAAGCATATCCCAAAAAATAAGTAAAACCCCCACATCAAATAAGGTGATGGGTCAAAGAAATCATAAGGAGGTAAACCATACATATTAATTAACATCTGGACAGGACGTACTAATGGGGGTAATGTAATACTTATTGGAACATCTTCCCCTGGTGCAGGGTCATCTACTAATATCGAAACTTCCGGCATCTCAGACTTCAATGTCTGACTTAATTTTTCCAAGTCCCTTTCACGAACATAACCTGTTAATATCTGGATATACTTTCCCTCAACTGCTAATGTTTTGGACATAACCATCCGTTTTTTATTGTCCCAATAAGCCTTCAATACCTCGACTGTCCGACGGTGAACAGACAGTTTATGTGCTTTATTTGCAATTTCTTGGGCTTGCACACGTAACCCTGCCAGATCTGCCTTAAGTTCTCGGATATGGTCACGAACAGTTCCAAAAATTTCTGGTAATACAATCTCTTCGAAGCCATTTTCCCTTAAAACTTTTTGAACTTCTTCAATATCCACAGGCAAACATGCTACGAGTACCCAAACCTCATCCTTGGCTGTGTATTTTGGAATATCATTAACTTCCCCTGTTTGCCGATAACACGTTCCATGATGTACCAATTCTATTGCCGTTTTTTTGTTTAACGAACCCTTATTAATCAATTCCAAATAAGAAGCATAAGAAATCTTGCCAAATAAAAGTTTTACCCTTTTTGTGCTCTTAAAATCGCGAATGGTAAACGGTAAATCTTCAAACGGTTCTAATTCCACAATTTGATTTTCAATTGTGGATATAGCCCTCTCCACCTTCCGATATTCTACATCAAGGTCTTGTGCTACACGAAAAACTTCTTCTAAATTAAACTTATGAAGAGCATTATCCAATTCCTCTTTGGTAATTAATAACGGAACAGGTGCCAAACCCTGAATAAATCCTTTTACTACAGGAGCAAAAATATCCAACAAAGATAAAATCGTTTGTATTTTCTGTAAATTTGTATCAATTTCTTCTGTTACAATATCAGGCCGTTTTAAGCACTCTTTCAATTCAGGATAATTAGTTAGAACATCCGTTACTTCATAAATGCCCAAACTGTGCAACGTTTTAAGCAACCGCTGTGATGCCTTCTTTGGCGATAATAATGTAACTTTTTTCATTCGGTCTATAGCCATAGCCCGTACTTTCTTTCCCTAAAACTGTTTGAGCCTATTCACAACAAATTTTACTTGCTCTTCAATTTTACTCTGCGGAACTTCACGTACCTTTCTTATTTCTGATTCACCTTCAATCTTTAATTTTTCTTCTTCTTGCTTTTCTTTCTGTTCAGCACTTTCACGATACTTCTTAATCTTTTCTTCATTACTTTTTTCTATTTCTTCTACAATCTTTTTGGCTTCTTCTTCGGCACGTTCAACAATCTTTTTGGCTTCTTGTCGAGCCTCTTCTAATATTCTTTCAGCCTTTCCCTCTATATCTAAAATTTGCTTAATAAGTATAGACATATCCCTTACCTTCTATAAAATTTCTACCATTTATACCAAAACCAAAATATAAAAGTCAAATTACCTATATTTACTTATCGTTAGGTATATTAAAACCTTGAATTATATCTTTCATAACTCATATAATCCCTTTTGAATATGTTCTATATTAAACCAGTTCATAAAAAGGAATCCATTTATGGTACCCTACTTTATCATGACCTTGTCCATTGCCCTATATTTTGCTGAACTTCCACCAGGGACTATTGTCGCATATTCACCTGCAAATTCTGGGATATATATAGGTTCGCCAGGCATTATTAGTCTTCGGGACAGTATATATCTTGCGAAACATGATGAATTTGGTCCGATGTCTACCGAACATACACTTGCAGTAACTCATGTTTATCGTTCTGATGATTCTGGTAACTCATGGAGGCGAATTTCCACTGTCAGAGGGATGTTCTGGGCAAGCATTTTTGTTCACAACAACTCTGTTTATCTCTTAGGCACAGATAAACATCATGGGAACATTGTTATTCGCAAATCCGTTGACGAGGGATATATATGGACTGAACCATCTACGCGGAATTTCGGCATTTTAGAGATTGGCCAATATCACACTGCACCTGTACCTATTATTGAGTTTAATGGCAAACTATGGCGAGCCTTTGAAGACGCCATGGGGAGTGAGCGTTGGGGTGACCGTTATAGGGCAATAGTGATGAGTGCTCCTATTGATTCCAACCTGTTAGATTCAAGAAACTGGACTTTTAGCAATTATATCGCAAAATCCAAAGATTGGCTTAATGGTGAATTTTATGCCTGGTTAGAAGGAAATATTGTACCAACAAAAAATAATACTTTAGTAAACATTTTGAGAGTGGATACTCGTAAGGGCGGAAAATGTGCAATGGTAAACATTGATACCGATGGTAAAACAATCCATTTTGACCTTGAAAAAGGTTTCATAAATTTTAATGGTGGATCCACCAAATTCACAATCCGTTATGATGAAAAAACACAAAAATATTGGACATTGTGTAATTGGCCTACAGAAGAGGAGGTAAAAAAACAACATTCTGCAAAAATTAGAAATACATTAGTGTTAGCATATAGTCCCGACCTATTTCAGTGGACGCCGTGTAAAATGATACTACATCACCAAGATACTGAAAAACATGGTTTTCAATATGCAGATTGGGTATTTGAAAATGACGACATTATCGCTGTTGTAAGAACCGCATACGATGACTTTTTAGGCGGTGCTAACAACTTCCATGACGCTAATTATCTTACGTTCCACCGTATTAAAAATTTTAGAGACTCTTGTAATTAACAATAAGGCATACATTTTTAAGAATGAAAGGAGTGTAATAAAATGTCTAAAAATATAAAGAAAAACGTTTTGTTCTTATGTACAGGTAATTCATGCAGAAGCCAGATGGCTGAAGCCTGGACACGACACTTTTGGGCTGATATTATTGAAGCCTTTTCCGCTGGAGTCGAAAAACATGGTTTAAACTCCTATGCGGTTTATGTCATGAAAGAATCAGGCATAGATATGTCTGGGCAGTATTCAAAAACTATTAATGAATTGCCAATAAAAGATTTCGACCTCGTTATCACAGTTTGTGATAATGCAAGAGAAAAGTGTCCCTTATTTCCAGGAAAAGTCAAAGTTATCCATATCGGCTTTGATGACCCTCCATATTTAGCTCAATTTGCAAAAACAGATGAAGAAAAACTGAATATTTACCGTAGAGTTCGAGATGAAATAAGAGATTTTGTTAAAAATTTAACAAAATACCTCTAAATACAATAAATTTATATAAAACCTCTATGCTAAAAAAAATGAACAAATAATTTTTAAACTGAAACAGATAAAAATAAAATTAAACGGATGAAAATAAACGTTTCATTTTCTTCGAGATTTTATCTTGTAATTACATACATAATTTATCCTAAAACAACCCATCTCCTTTGTTCAGAGGCCTTATTTAATAGAAAAATTAAATTGTAAAATTACATATTCTTACTTGCATAATCAGTGCAAATAACATATCATTTTTATTATAATGAACTAACAACATAAGATATGCAAACATGTTAACACTATTATTCAACATTTTTATTCTTACAAATACGATTTTTAACAATGCTGATACAGCCACGCTAACTACTAAAAAAGTAATTACATTTGGCTACCAAAAATTTACAGAACAACTTTCCAATCCTGACTACATCAAACCCTTCACAGACTATTTATCTGCGGAACTTCCTGAATTTGAAATAAAATTTTTAACTCTTTCTGATGAACAGCTTCTTCAAATCATTCCATGGGGTGAACTCGACTTTATAATATGTAATCCTTACATATTCATTTATGCAGAGAATATGGCTAATTATTCTGTCATCTCAACAATCTCGCGCAAAGGACCTAATAAAAATATTGAACATCA
>JAIWNQ010000222.1 GCA_020216745.1 Candidatus Hydrogenedens sp. | reverse complement strand
AGCAGGGGTCATCTTTTGTAAAGCAAACCGCACCGATATTAATGATTTAGAACAACTAAAGGGTAAATCTGTCTCCGCCCCAGGTAAATATTTCTTCTCTGGTTGGATACTTCCTCTATATGAATTCAAGGTTCACGGAATAGACCCATATCAAGATTTATCATCATTAATTTTTACTGGCAGTCATGATGCAGTTGTTCGTTCGGTTCTATCAGACACTACCGATGCAGGATGTATAAGCGCATTCTACCTCCAAAAATATATTAATGATGGAATCATACAATCCAAAGACATAAAAATATTAAATCCAAAAGATGACCGTACTATCACATTTCCACATAGTACCGATGCCTATCCCGAATCGTGTTGTATTGTCCATAACACCGTTCCAGAAGAAGTCAAAAAAAAGGTTATCATAGCACTTATAAAAATCCCCCCTGATAGCATAGAGGCACAATGTTTTGATTCAGCAGGCTGGACAACACCACAAAATTATCTCGGCGTTAAAGCATTAATAAGTAAACTCAAGCTTCCACCTTTTGACAAAGCAGAAACGGAAACCATTTCTTATTTCCTTAAACAACATCCTTACCTGATTGCTTCACTTCTTATCATCTGGACTTTGCTTATTATCTCTATTATATCCATCATATCCGCATATCGTAATATTAAAACCAATATTAAATTAGAATCACTCCTCCAACAATCAAAAATAGCCCAGAAAAAATTAGAAGAGAGTGAACGGAGATACCGCGTCTTAACAGAGCAATTTCCTGGTGTCGTCTATATATGCAAGAACGACGAAAACTATACAATGTTTTATATTACTGACGGTATCTTTGACCTTACTGGATATTCAAAAGAGGATTTACTTACATCACGCATCACATATACCCAACTGATACACCCAGAAGATTTAGATTATGTTTACAATGAAATTAACGAAAAAATTGCTCAAAGACAAACTTTCCATCTTTTCTACCGTGTTCTACATCATGATGGATACTTCAAATGGGTTGAAGAAATTGGGACAGGTGTCTGGGATAATGATACGTTCCTTTATCTCCAGGGATACATCTTTGATATAGATGAAAAGAAAAAAAGAGAGGAAAAAGAGAAAGAAAAAACAAACCGTGTAATTCTCGAACGGGAAATCATTTCATATATTCTCACACGTCCTGAAGTCGCCGAAGGCAACTTTAACGAATTAGCACGAATCACTACCGAAGAAATTGGTAAAAAATTAAAAATTCCACGCGTTAATATCTGGCTCTTCAATGAAAATGCTACAAAATTAATCTGCATTGACCATTATGAATATTCCATTAATATCCACTCCTCTGGATTCGTATTAACGGAAGAAGATTTTGCTAATGAGTTTAAAGAATTGAAAAATACAAAATACATAGACGCACATAATGCATTAGAAGACCCACGAACCTGTGGATATGGCAAAAATTACTTAATACCCCTCGATATTAAATCTATGTTAGATGTAGGTATTCGTGTCGGTGGAAAAAATGTTGGTCTTATCTGTTTTGAATACACAAATAACAAACATACATGGGACGATGATGAAATAAATTTCGCATGTCAGGTTGCTGACCAATTAGCATTAGCAATTATCAATCAAGAAAAAAGAAAAATAGAACAACAAAGAGATTTGCTCATCAAAACTATCGAATCTACCGATGAAGGGGTTATTATTACGGATTTGGAAGGCATCATTATTTATGCAAATCCCGCAGTAACTAAAATTTCTGGAATTGAACTAAACACTATTGTAAAAAAACATATATCAACTTTCTTCAGCGAATATTTTTATCAGGAAAAAATAATTAAAAAATTAAATATACTCAAATCTGGCAAGGTAATCCGGGGTGAATATGAGCTATCAAGGCAAGAGCATATCTTCTATACCGTAGAATATGCTATCTCTCCCCTATTCAGTGAAAATGGAGAATTATTTAACCTTGTAATTACTTTTAGAGATATTACCCAAGAATTAACTATTCTTAATGACTTAAAGCAGTCCCAAAAAATGGAAAGTATCGGACAATTGGCAGGTGGTGTTGCTCACGACCTTAACAATCACCTTCTCGTAATGATGGGCTATGCAGAATTAGCAGAGAGAGAATTACCTCCTGACTCACCTGTACTTACCTATATCAAAGAAATTGAATCCTCAAATCAAAAAGCAAGCACATTAGTCCGACAGCTATTAGCTTTTGCAAGAAAACAAATTCTTAAAAAAATGGTCATAAATATTAATGATATTGTTAAAAATATATTAGGTATGATACAACGACTTATTCAAGAAAATGTCGAGATTACGACTTTATATGACCCATCAATTCCTCAGATTGAAGCAGACCCCAATGCTATTGAAGTTATACTCATGAATCTTTGTACCAATGCCAATGATGCTATGCCAGATGGCGGAAAACTTATCATCGAAACTAAAAGTATCTACCTATCAGAAGAACAAACACGAGGTATCCCATGGGCAGACCCAGGAAAGTATGTCTTAATATCTGTTACAGATACAGGTGTGGGAATGGACAAAGATGTTTTGGAACATTGTTTCGACCCATTTTTCACGACTAAAGACCCAGGCAAAGGAACAGGATTAGGGCTATCTACCGTATACGGGCTGGTTCAACAACATCGTGGGATTATCCATGCCTATTCTGAAGAACATAAAGGAACAACTTTTAAAGTTTACCTACCAGCTGTTATGGATGAGATAGAAATCAAGAAAGGTGATAAAGAGGAAGAAAGTGAAGTTCCTCTTACTGGAAATGAGACCATTCTTTTAGCAGAAGATGACTCTGCTGTCCGTTCTGTGGCTACACGTATTCTTGAGCAGGCTGGTTATCGTGTTTTCTCCGCTGAAAATGGCGAAGAAGCTCTCAATATCTTTTTCAAACACATTCAGGAAATTGACCTCGCAATCTTAGATGTTATCATGCCCGTATTAGGTGGAAAAGAGGTTTATAATAGAATTAAAAACATCAAACCCCAATTACCCGTTATTCTATCCACAGGTTATACAGAAAATTCGATACACACAAACTTCATACTCGATGAAGGACTAAATTTGCTCAATAAACCCTTTGGAAGAAAAGATTTATTAAAAATGGTACGCAAAACTTTAGACCAAAAGAAAAGTTAGCACAGTATTACAAACATTACAAACACCTTTTACATTACTGAAATATGCAAACTCCTCCATTTTCAGGGTTCGACAGAAAAAGATATATCGATTGGCTACGAATTATTGCTGTACTGCTTCTAATTCCGTTTCATACCGCAATGGTCTTCTTTGAATATGAATCCTTTTATGTTAAAGGTTCAGAAACACATCCATTGATAAATATATTTGTCTTTCTTCTCTCTCCGTGGCATATGCCCCTTTTATTCCTATTAGCAGGTATGTCTTCCTACTACGCTACCTTAAAAAGGACTGACAAAGAATATTTTATTGAACGGACACGACGCCTTCTAATCCCTCTTATTTTCGGCATCTTCATTATTGTTCCACCACAACCTTATTTTGCCTACTTAAAACACGAACCAAATACTTCATTCCTACAATTTATTTCTCAATACTTCACAAGTATTAAGGATAACTTAACAGGATACAACGGTTCATTTACCCCTGCCCATCTCTGGTTCATTCTTTATCTTTATATATTCAGTATCCTATCGATACCTTTATTTTCCATATTGAGAAAACGTTCCGAATCAATAGATAAAAAAATATCTAAACATAGTTTATTACTCCTATACCCTATCATCTCAGGATTAGCAGAGCAAATACCCTTTTTTAGTGATAAGAACCCCTTCTACTACTACACCTATTTCATTATTGGGTTCTTCATTGCATCTCACGAATCCATCGAACATGCAATCTACAAAGAAAAAGACTTATCCCTATACCTCGGCATTATAACCATGTCAACCTATATTATCATAATTTCCATTTTCCCTCCATTTGCAAAGTACTCAACTATGGATGTTCTATTTTATATCCTGCGTCGGTTTAATTCATGGTTCTGGCTTATTTGGATATTAAGTTACAGCAAAAAATACCTACACTGCACCTCAAAAGGGCTACAATATCTTACCGAAGCCTCGTATCCTATATATCTTATTCATCAAACAATCATTGTTGTTGTTGCCTATTATGTAATTCAATGGAACATAAATATATGGCATCAATTTTTCATTATTATTTTATTTTCTGTCATTCTTATATTTGTTATTTACCACTTTATTATAGGAAAATATAAAATATTGCGGTTCCTCTTTGGAATGCGTTAAAACCGTGGAGGTTCAGATATGCAAAATTATCTTCGTTGGCTATCTCGGTGGTATGTTCTATCCTTCCTGACTATTACCATAATATGTGGGGCATTCTGGACTTATAGAGTCTACCATTCGAGCGACCAATGGCTCCGAAAACTTGTCCTTGCTCAAACAACAAACATTGCGGAAAGTATTGACACTGATGTCATCAAAAGTTTTATGGGTTCAGAACAAGATTTTGATAATCTACAATATAACTCTATATTAAAGAGACTTCGCATCTTGAAGTCCCTTATCCCTGATTGCAAATACATTTATCTTATGGGCAGAAATGAACAAAATCAGGTATTTTTTTACCTTGATACCCAAGAAGGTACAGAACAAGAAATACCACCTGCAAAACCTGGAGAGATATACGAGGAAGCGTCTGATGAACTTATCAACTGTTTTGATACAGGTGAACCCTTCGTTGAAGGACCTTTACCTGATGAATGGGGTATCTGGATAAGTGGAATTGCACCTATTCACGATAAGGCTTCTAATAAAATAGTAGCTGTTCTTGGAATGGACATTGACGCAAAAAATTGGAAAATCCTTGTTTGGAAACACACGTATCCTACCGTTATTTTCACTTCACTCATCATCATTTTTATCCTTCTATCTGGAATAGGTTTTAGCCAGAGAAATTCAAAAAAGGATTCTTCCACCCGTCATGCTGAAGCAATCTTAGCCTTCCTTGTATCATTAACCATCGTCCTATCTATAACATGGACCGTCTATACAAATAACAAAAAACACAACTGGGAAAACTTTTTTATTACGACAAAAATAAAAATAACTAAACTAAAAGAGGATATACGAGATATACAAAAATTAAAACTGCTTACTATTGCCACTTTCTTCCAAAGTAGTGAAGAGGTAACACAAGAAGAGTTCTTAAACTTCACAAAACCGTTATTAAAAGATACAAACTTTTCCTTGCTTTGGATACCTATTGTAAAACACGAACAAAGAAAAGATTTCGAAACATTAATAAAACAAAAAAGTCAAGATGATTTTTTTATTTGGGAGTTTGACACAAATGGGTCAAAAATCCCTGTGAAAGAAAAAGATGAATATCTACCCGTCTTGTATATTTCAAGTCCACAAAATATATCCCACTTAAAGGGAATGGATATAAGTTCTTACCCCTTACTTGTAAACACAGCGAGACATTCCTTAAAAACACTACGAGCATCCATGACATCACCGATAATACCAAGCTTTTTGAATGCTAATAATGAATATACAATTCTATTTCAACCTGTTTTAAAAGGGAATAAACCACAAGGCTACGTATCTTTAATCATAGATATCCGCACCTTTATCTATACCTCATTATACCATGAAGAGTTAACCTTAAAAAATGTCTCGCATAAGCTTTTATTTCTGCAAATATTTAGTCCAGACAAAATCTCCGAAATCTTTTCTTCATTTACAATAAATGATTTATCAGACGCTTTAAGGCTATCCAATGCCAATTACCTTTTCTTTCCTCTTTTGGCATTCCAAAATTTATATGGCATATTAATCACCCCTGCTAATTTGTTAGGCTACTACTCTATTTATAGCATTATCACAACTTTTAGTATAGGACTATTCCTATCTATTTTATTAACAATTACTATTTCTCTTCTTGTAAATTATAATCAATCTCTTAAAAATCTTGTAAATCAAAGGACATCAGAACTTTATCACAGCAGGGGACTTATTAAAGCAACCTTGCACTCCATCGGTGACGCTGTCATTAGTGTAGATATCACTGGAAATATTGTTGAAATAAATCGTCCTGCTCAACTTCTTTTAGGTCAAACCGACACCGAAGTTATTGGCAAGCCTATTAAAGATGTTGTTCATCTTAAAGATTACACCACAAAACAGGTAATAGAAAATCCAGTTGAAAAAACACTAAAAACAGGTAAAGA
Organism: Candidatus Hydrogenedens sp.; assembly: GCA_020216745.1. Classification (GTDB taxonomy): domain Bacteria; phylum Hydrogenedentota; class Hydrogenedentia; order Hydrogenedentales; family Hydrogenedentaceae; genus Hydrogenedens. The sequence continues at coordinate 3,725 of JAIWNQ010000222.1, read as the reverse complement.
AGTAGATATCGGGAATAATACATTATTAATCTCCAGAAATGGTAAGGAATATAACATCGCCGATAGCTGTACTCCCATTCATGATTCAGAAGGTAACATGGTTGGAGCTGTACTTATTTTTCGTGATGTAACAGAAGAATACCATCAGAAACAAAAACTTATAGAAAGCGAACTATTCCAGCGAACACTTATGGAAAGTGTTCAGGCAGGTGTTACCTTGATTGATGCAGAAACCCATATTATTGAGTATATCAATCCAGCAGGGGCACAAATGTTTGGAGCGGAAAGAGAATGTATTGTTGGACATGTTTGCCATAAATTTCTATGTCCCACCGACGTTGGAAAATGCCCAATGAACAAGCCTGGGACTGAAATAATCAATGAAGAGAAAATAATACTAACAGCAAAAGGGGAGCAATTACCCGTTTTGAAATCTGCGAAAATTATAAGTGTTGGTGGGAAAAATAAAATCTTAGATTGTTTTATCGACATTTCAAAAGAAAAGAAGAATGAACAGGCATTAAAAGAAGCAAATCAAAAGCTTCAAGACGCAGTTAAAATAGCCCATGACCTTGCCATGAAAGCAGAGATGGCAAGTATTGCAAAAAGTGAATTTTTAGCTAATATGAGTCATGAAATTCGCACACCGATGAATGCTATCATCGGTATGACCAGCCTCCTCTTAGATACAGACCTCAACCCCGAACAACGTTATTATGCAGAAACTATACAATCCAGTAGCGATTCTCTCCTTGCATTGATTAATGATATTTTAGACTTCTCAAAAATCGAAGCCCAAAAATTAGATTTAGAACATATTAACTTTGACCTCATAAGTCTTTTAGAAGATTTCTCTCGACTCATGGCAATAAAAGCGAATGAAAAGGATTTAGAACTTATTCTCTCTATCGATGAAAACGTGCCCTCTTCCCTTATTGGCGACCCAGGTCGTCTACGACAGATTCTAACAAATCTTGTCGGCAATGCAATAAAATTTACTCACCAAGGGGAAGTAACAATTAAAGTGCAATGTTTAGAAACTACAGAAGAAGAGGCTTTCCTAAAATTTATTGTGAGAGATACAGGCATTGGAATTCCAAAGGATAAAATTAATCTTCTATTTGAAAAGTTTACTCAGATTGATTCCTCCACATCGCGGAAATATGGAGGGACAGGTCTGGGTCTTGCTATATCAAAACAACTTGTTGAACTTATGCGTGGTAGTATCGGTGTTGAAAGTGAATATGGCAAAGGTTCTACCTTCTGGTTCACAGTAAGACTTAAAAAACAAAAAGAGGAGAAAAAAACTAAATATATCTTCCCAGAAGATTTACAAAATGTTCGTATTCTTATTGTTGATGATAACGCAAGTAATCGAGAAATCCTTCATATCCGTCTTAAATCATGGGGTGCTCGACCAGATGAAGCACCTAATGCCTTTATTGCCCTTCAAAAACTTAAAACAGCCCAAAAAGAAAATGACCCGTTCATTATCTGCATCACAGATATGCAAATGCCAGAAATTGATGGCGAGGCATTAGGAAGGATTATTCTCAGCGATGAAAAACTAAAAGATACAATACTTATCCTACTCACTTCCATCGGTGCACGCGGTGATGCAAAAAAATTTGAAGACATTGGATTTTCCGCATACCTGACCAAACCTGTTCGCCATTTACAATTATTTGAAGTCTTAACTACATTATTGAGTTTGCGAAAATCATGGCAACAAGGTGAGAAAAAACCATTCTATAATCCATTTATCTTAACACGACATAGCATTCGTGAACTTCAAAAACAGCGAAAACAATTCAATGCCAATGTGCTATTGGTTGAGGATAATGTGGTAAATCAAAAAGTTGCGGTCGGAATGTTAAATAAATTAGGAATAACACCTGATACCGCTAATAATGGCAAAGAAGCCTTGGAAATGTTGAGCAAAAAAGATTATGACATCGTTTTTATGGATATCCAGATGCCAGAGATGGATGGTTTTCAAACAACTCAAATTATTAGAGACCCTCTTTCACCAGTCTTAAATCATAACGTTCCCATTATTACTATGACCGCTCACGCATTTGAGGAAGATAGAACAAAATGTCTGCAAGTAGGTATGGATAATTATATAGCCAAACCTATCTCTATGGAATCAATAATTGATATTTTGGAAAAATATCTACCCGATAAAACACAGAAAGATACTGAGCAAAATATTATCGTTACCGCACCTAAAGAAGATGCAAAGGAAAAAGCCTCACCCGTCTCAACCTCCTTCTTCCAAAAGGAGACCCTTTTCGATTATAAATCCTTCATGAAACGGGTTATGGATGATAAAAACTTGGCAAATACGGTTATACTCAGTTTTTTGGAAGACATACCTAAACAAATAGATACCCTAAAAACATCCATCTCAGAAAATAGAATTAATGATGCGGAACGGCAAGCTCATTCGATTAAGGGTGCTTCTGCAAATATCGGGGCTGAAAGACTTCGTGAAATTGCATCTCAGATTGAAAAATTATGTAAAGAAGGAAAAGAAAATGAAGCTAAAAAATACATACCACAATTGGAATCACAATTTGAAGAACTGAGAACATACTTAAAGGAACTATTCAATGAGTGAGAGTCATGCAGAAATAAACATTTTGGTAGCCGAAGATGATACTGTATCCCGATTAATCCTTACTTCCGTTTTAAAAAAATGGGGGTATAATCCTATTGATGTAACAAATGGCAAAGAAGCCCTCGAATTATTGACTAAAGACCCTCCTTTGCTTGCAATACTCGATTGGGTCATGCCTGAATTAGATGGTATTGACGTTGTAAAAATGTTTCGTAAAGCAAATAAGGAAGCATCAACATACATCATTATCCTAACCACAAAAACAGATAAAGAAGATGTTATTGCTGGATTGGAAGCGGGTGCCGATGACTATATCTGTAAACCATTTGATAATGACGAATTATGGGCACGGATACGAGTCGGACTACGAACAGCCACCTTACAAAAAAAACTAATTGAAACACAAAAAGCCCTTGAATACGAGGCTGTTCATGACCCACTCACCAGCGTCTTAAATAGACGTGGCGTATTTGAGCGACTTCAAGAAGAATTGGAACGTGCTGAAAGAAACAACCTCCAAACATGCATTGCAATGTGCGACTTAGACTATTTCAAAAAAATAAATGATACGTATGGACATCAAACAGGCGATGACGTATTAAAAGGATTTGTAAAACTCATCCGCAGTCAATTAAGACCTTATGACTTATTAGGCAGAATCGGTGGTGAAGAATTTCTTATCGTTATACCAAATATTAACAAACAAGACGCAATAAATACATTAAAACGACTTAACACCACTACCCAAGAAAATGAAATTGACACAATTACAGGGAAGCATAAAATCACAGTAAGCATAGGGGGTATACTCATCCAGGGTAAAGATACAATAGACAGTATAATTAAATATACGGATGAAATGTTATATTTAGCAAAAGAAAAAGGAAGAAACCAGGTTTGTTTTAAGGAGTTAACAAACTATGAGTAATTCAAAAAAAAGCAATCATAAAAACAATAACATAGAGAATCCTGAGTGTTCTCAAATAACATTAGCATATATATTGGACTTATTACCAACGGGGATCTTTATTAAAGACAAAAATCTAAAATATATAAAAGTAAACAAAACATATGCATGTTTCTTTAATAAACAACCGAATGA
>JAIWNQ010000221.1 GCA_020216745.1 Candidatus Hydrogenedens sp. | reverse complement strand
AATCATACAGCTCACCGACTCTGACCTTTTTGATAAAGAAACCCATAAACTTTTTGTAGATGCATGTAATATTGCCCTTCAAGGAAGTGCATTCCAAAATCCCGATTTTGTCCTCCAAATTAATGGGGAGAGGCGACATTTCATTGCATATATTGCCCCTTTGAAGGCTACTGATGGTTCAATTGATGTTATTTTTGGGTCTATGCTTGATGTTACTGAATTTCGAGAAACTCAAACAAATTTCAAGAACCTATTCTACTCAATGCAAGAAGCCTTTGCAGAACATGAAATGATATATGATGAAGAAGGAAATCCAGTGGATTACCGATTCATTATTGTAAATCCAGCCTTTGAGAATATGACTGGACTTAAAATAGAAAATGTCATTGGAAAACGAGTAAAAGAGGTATTACCCGACTTGGAACCCTTCTGGATTAACACGTATGCTCATGTGGTCAAAACAGGTAAACCTATCACCTTTGTAAATTTAACAAAGAGTTTAAACAGATATTATTTAGTCTATGCATATAAAACAGGTCCCAAACACTTTGCATGTATATTCACAGATATTACAGAACAAAAAAGATTTGAAGAAGAAATAAAAAGATTAAATCGTGAATGGGAAAAGGCTTACCAAAACATCAACAGTGTTATCTGGTTTTTAGATGAGGAATTCAAAATTACACGCACCAATAGTATTGTTAAGGAAATTTTAAATCTCGCCCCTGAAGAGGTATTAGGTAAAAGATGTTGGGAAATCATTCACCACACAAAGGAACCACCTTCCTTCTGCCCAGTAATAAAATTAATGAAAACAAAAAGAAGAGAACGATTGCTATTCCAACAGAATAATAAATGGTATGAAGTGGTCGCAGACCCTGTATTTAATGATGATAACCAGATTATAGGAGTGATACATATCCTTTCAGACATTACTGAACAAAAACAATTAGAACAAGAAAAAGAAGAACTACAAAAACAACTTATACACTCCCAAAAATTAGAGGCATTAGGACGACTTGCTGGAGGTATTGCCCATGACTTCAATAATATGTTAAGTGTTATTATGGGAAATATCGAACTGGCACTTTTCAAAGAGAAGGAAATACAACCAATTAAAAACTATCTCATAGAAATTCGCAATGCTGTTGAACGTTCAGCAAATCTGACACAAAAAATCCTTGCCTTTGCAAGGAAGCAATCTACTCAACCCAAAGTGATTAATATTAACAAAGAAATACAACAAAATCTACAACTCTTAAAAAGAATTATTCCTGAAAGAATCCTCATTGAATTCCAACCCGCTGATAATTTATGGGATGTGTTTGCGGATTCTGCCCATATCGATACAATTATACTTAACTTGTGCGTTAACGCTCGTGATGCAATTCCTAATGATGGAAAAATTACTATCAAAACGGAGAACATAACGATAGATTCAGAATTCACTAAAAAATACATTGAAGCCACCACAGGCGATTACGTACTTATCAAAATATCCGATACTGGGACAGGTATACATCCCGACATCCTGCCGCATATTTTTGAACCATTCTTTACAACCAAAAAACAGGGCGAGGGCACAGGTTTAGGTTTAGCAACTGTGTATGGAACCGTTAAACAAAATAATGGATTTATAACTGTAGAAAGCACTGTGGGCAAGGGAACTACGTTCACTATTTATCTGCCAAGATATAAAGAAGAAACAAGCGAAAATAAAAATGACACAAAAGACTGGATACCAGAACTTGATGTAATACCCGAAGAAAAAAGAGGAGCAGTTCTAATTATAGATGATGAAAAAAGCGTCTTAGACACGTTAAGTTATATTATTTCTCGAATGGGCTTTGAACCTATCTTGACAACTGACCCAATAGAGGCTATAAAATTAGCCAAAGAAAATAAAGGTAAGATAAAGTTACTCATTTCTGATGTTATTTTACCTGTAATGAACGGCTTTGATTTATCTAAAAGAATAGAAGAATTTATCCCATCCTTAAAAACACTGTTTATCTCAGGTTATGCAGAAGAACTTATAACTCATGAACTTCAACCTTTACAAGAAGTGCATTTGCTCAACAAACCTTTCTCTATTCAGATATTAACCCAGAAAATAAAAGAACTATTAGAACTGTAATATCATCTACACGTTTATGTAAATACATATTAAACCCAATACTACACTTCATTCCCATTTTTGCATTCGCCTGATTTACAAATATTCAATCTTGTGTATAACTTACAGGGAAAACAATTACTCCTCCAGACAGCAATGCCTGCACTATTTTCAGGAAAGACTTATCTTGAATATATTAATGAGGGTTAAATAAATACCCACAAGGATAAAAATTATCCCTGTAATCCTTCGTGCCCAGAGTTCGGCAGATGATAAAAAATTATATGCTTTACTAACTTTGGATGTGCTAAATGAAATAAGAAAAGCAAAAATAATAACGGGAATACCCGTGCTAATTCCATAGAAAAATGGGACTGTAAAATCAGAGCCTGTTTTTGTAGCCAACGGTATTAATCCACCAAAAAATAATGCAGCGGAGGTTGGACAAAAGGATAAGGCAAAAAGTAATCCAAGTAGAAAAGCCCCTAACAATCCCCACTCTTCAACTTTCTTATTAAAGTTTTCCATCTTAAAAGATATATTGAGATTAATTTTTATAAGGTCGAGAAGAAACATCCCTACGATGATAAGAAGAGGTCCAATAACTTTATTCATATATTTCTGCAGGAAATGTGAAAGAAACGGCATATCTAACAAACTTTTCACAAGTATAAAACTGAGTATAATATAGGCAATAGTTCTACCTATGGAATAAACAAACCCATTCAATAGAACGAAACCGGGGTGCGTTATTTTCTTAGATATATAGGAGATAGCAACAATATTTGTTGCAAGAGGGCAGGGACTGATAGATGTTAGGAGACCCAGATATACCGCAGATGAGAGAGCCAATAAAAATTGCATTCCGTATTTATCCCTTCAAATATTGACGGACATTTTCCTGTATGTAGTCATAATATTTTACTTTATCTCCATGAACCAGTTCCCAGACCCTCTCTAAACGTTTCCAGTCTTGAGGTTTTCCATTTACATTCCATTCTACAACAACACAACGTGTAGATAGTTGAAAGTCCTGTATAAAATGCTCATTTTGCGGTTCCTCAACATTTACACTTCGGAATTCCAACTTCCCTGTTTCCAATTCCGTCTTGAAGGCATTTTCAACTGCTTCTTTTGCATACTTTTCAATTGCTCGACATGTAGGACAACGAGCAGTTCCATGAAAATAATACACAATAACCTTTTCATTGATTTTTGAATTAGTGGCAGTATCTTTTGAAGAAGTGCTATCCTCTTGTGGAACCTCTTCTTTAACTTGTTTCTTCACATCAGAAACAATAACTCGATTGTTTCTGACTTCTGAATATACAAGATAACCTAATGAAACACAAACAAAAAGAATTAGTAAAGCAGAGATAATATTTTTCATATCTTCTTCCTCTAAATTATAATTATAATGTAATATCGTAGGATTATGATGCTAATATCTTTTTTATTTCTTCAACGGAAGGGACTTTCCCTGCTGTCTTTACTTCACCATCAACAACCAGTGCGGGTGTCATCATAACTCCATAGTCCATGATTTTCTGGATGTCGGAAACTTTTTCAATATCACATTCCATTTTAAGTTCATCTACTGCGGTTTTTGCGTTGTTATATAATTGAACGCATTTCATACAACCGGGACCTAACACTTTAATTTCTTTCATATTTATTCTCCTTTAGCATGGGTTGTTAATATTCTTATTTTACCAAATTACCAAATATATTTTCAAATAGATATTCGGGTATAATATATCTCTGTTATTTTTAACGAATATTAGATATATTAGGTAATATTTTTATAAAAAATTCAAGTTGAATTTTATTTGGCTATTTTGCTATAATTTCAAATAGCCAATAATTTGTTATAAGGAAATCATTATGAACAAAAAATTGAAAGACAAATATGAATTACATGCTCAGGTACTAAAGGCTCTATCTCATTCAACACGACTTTTCATCGTCAATGAATTAGCCCAAAATGAAAAATGCGTCTGCGAACTACAAGAATTGATTGAAGATGACATATCTACAATTTCAAAACATCTATCTGTATTAAAACAGGCAGGTATTATCGAAGACCGAAAAGAAGGTTTACGGGTATATTATCGGTTAAAGTTAAAATGTCTCCCTATGTTTTTATCATGCATAGAAAACATAATTATTGAAAAAGCAAAAATGCAATTTGAGATTTTAAATCTATCCCAAGAATAACGTCTCCAAACTTACATTAATTCAGAAGGAATCAAATCATGAATTTCAAACAAGAGTGGAAAATTTTATTTCTGATTGTCTTAATATTTTTTGTCTGTTATTTTCTCCCTGTTGGGACACCTCGTTTTGATAATGCAGTAATGGAAGCACTTTATCTGATTAAATGGTATGCACGGGAACATGTATTACTATGCCTTGTTCCTGCTTTTTTTATTGCGGGTGCTATCGGTGTGTTTATCAGTCAGAACTCCGTTATGAAATATCTCGGAGCCGATGCCAATAAGTTTATCGCTTATGGAGTAGCATCGGTATCAGGAACGATTCTGGCTGTCTGTTCCTGCACCGTGTTACCTCTTTTTAGTGGTATATACAAAATGGGTGCAGGATTAGGACCTGCCACTGCGTTTCTCTACTCCGGGCCAGCAATTAATGTATTAGCCATTATCCTTACAGCCCGTATATTAGGTTTAGAATTAGGGCTTGCTCGTGCTATAGGAGCAGTTTTATTTAGTATTATTATTGGACTGTTAATGTTTCTAATCTTTCGCAAGGAGGAAATCCAGCGAACTCAAAGGCATGCAAACATGCCTGTTTCAGAACCTACACGACCTCTATGGAAAACTGCCGTTTTCTTTGCATCCATGATTGCAATACTTGTATTTGCAAATTGGGGAAAACCCGAAAGTAATACAGGGTTCTGGTATTTTATGTTTCAATATAAATGGATATTTACTTCTCTTTCCGGAGTTATTTTAGGGATTATTCTTGGATTATGGTTTGAAATTCAATGGTGGAAAATTATTGTTACTGCTATGGCATGTATTATCGTTGCAATTCTTTTTCCACATGAACCCGTAGTAGCATTTTCTGTTGGTTTTATCGGTCTTTCAATTATCACACTGACAGGAACAGATGAAACAAAGGAGTGGTTCTCCTCCACATGGACTTTTGCTAAACAGATACTTCCTCTTTTACTCGCTGGTGTATTTGTAGCAGGCTTTTTATTAGGCGGACCGGGTAATGAAGGGGTAATTCCCAATGCATGGGTCTATACCGCAGTAGGAGGAAATTCCATCCGTGCCAATTTCCTCGCATCTATAGTTGGTGCTTTCATGTATTTTGCCACACTCACGGAGGTCCCCATATTACAGGGGTTAATCGGTTCCGGTATGGGCAAAGGACCTGCATTAGCACTTTTATTAGCAGGTCCTGCATTATCTCTTCCCAGCATGATAGTTATATACAATATTTTAGGATTGAAAAAAACAGTAACCTATATTTCCCTTGTTGTCATTATGGCAACTATCACAGGCATTCTGTTTGGAGTTATCGTTTAACAATTAAAAATAAGGATTTTTTTATGAATAACTCAACAGTAAAAAGATTATCATTTTTAGAAAGGTTTCTAACCTTATGGATTTTCATTGCTATTTTTGTAGGTATTGGTATAGGTTTCTTCCTTCCATTCATTCATTACCCAGATTATTACAAAGATGCAAGTAGGGACCACATCTATTCCTATTGCCATCGGACTGATTCTTATGATGTATCCGCCACTTGCACGGGTTAAATACGAAGAAATGGGTAGGGTTTTCCAAAATAAACGGTTATTAACCTTATCATTAATTATGAACTGGATTATAGGTCCTGTGGTAATGTTTTTTCTGGCAATCATCTTTTTACGAAATTATCCAGGATATATGATAGGGGTTATTCTCGTTGGATTGGCAAGATGTATAGCAATGGTTATTGTCTGGAATGAGTTAGCGGAAGGAGACCGAGAATTAGCAGTGGGTCTGGTCGCCTTTAATGCTGTATTTCAGGTGCTTTTTTATGCAGTGTATATTTATATTTTTATTACCATCTTCTTGAATTTATTGGGATTGGCAAGCGGTTTGAATATAAACATTTCTATAGTTGACTCCGCTAAAACGGTGTTCATCTATCTTGGCATACCTTTCCTCGCCGGAATATCTACCCGTTTTGGACTAATTCGTCTCAAAGGGAAAGAATGGTATGAGAATTCGTTTATTCCCAAAATAAATCCGATTACATTGGTAGCATTATTATTCACAATTGTCGTTATGTTTTCATTAAAAGGTGAATATATCATTAAACTACCGTTAGATGTAATACGAATATCCATTCCACTGGTGATATACTTCTTTTTTATGTGGTTTGTTACTTTCTTTATATCTAAAAAAATGGGGGTAGAATATTCTAAAACAGCCACTGTAGCCTTCACTGCCGCAAGTAATGACTTTGAATTAGCAATAGCAGTAGCAGTTGCAATTTTTGGAGTGCATTCTGAACAAGCCTTAGCTACCGTAATTGGACCCCTGCTGGAAGTTCCTATCTTAATTAGTCTGGTAAATATCTCATTAAAATTAAAAGAAAAGTTTGCAAATAAATAACAGGCTTTTTAACTCTTCTACTATTTAATTCAAATATTTTTTCCACCTCTCTAAGTTTATAAAAGTTATTTTGTTTTATTTTATGAAACCTGATTAAAACGATAGATGTCAAAATAGTAGAATTATGCTAATTTCTTGCAAAGGAAAATACAATGCGAAAAACAGGTTTCACTCTGATTGAACTGCTTGTTGTAATTGCGATTATCGCAATACTTGCGGCAATTCTTTTGCCTGCTCTTGCCCGTGCTCGTGAAGCAGCGCGTCGTTCCAGTTGCCAGAACAACCTTAAACAATGGGGTCTTATCTACAAAATGTATGCCAATGAAGCCCGTGGAGGGAAATTTCCGCCCATGCAATTTGAAGCATATTCACATCGCCGTGCAATCATCGCATTAGGACCTATGGTTAATACAATCTACCCCGAATATTTGACCGACCCAGCTATTATTCTTTGTCCATCAGACCCGGAAAATACCATGCAAAGCCTTATTGACCCTGCAACAGGGAAATTTAATTTAGCAGAAGAACGTGACGCTATCGATTTAAGTTATGTATACATAGGTTGGGTTTTAGATAAATGTGAAGATACAGACCCACAAATTGGTATTGCTGATATTATGGCATTATTACCACATATCCCCCATGATTTCGTCCTTGACAATCCCGATGCCACAGGACCACAACAGTTTGTAGCCCTGTTTATTGGACTTTTTACAAAAGCCATCGGATATTTGCATGGTGGAAGCGGTGAAGCCTATTTCCTTGCAAAAAGTTTCGAATTAGCAGATAGCGATTGTCCTGTCATTAATATTATGAGCAATGAACCCCTCGGAAATGGAAATACCAACACTATCTACCGATTAAGAGAAGGCATTGAACGATTCCTCATTACTGATATTAATAATCCATCCGCAAGCAATCAGGCACAAAGCGAAATTTTCGTTATGTACGATACATTATCCAGCATGGTAAAGTATTTTAATCATGTGCCTGGTGGATGTAATGTTTTATATATGGATGGGCATGTTGAGTTCTTACGTTATCCTGGTAAAGCACCCGTATCACAAGGCTTAGCCTTATTCCTTGGAACCTTAGTCGACCGTGGCAGACATGATGACTAAAGGGAGGTAATTCTATGAATAAAATCTCAATTCTTATCATTTTCATTCTCGTAGCACCTTTCTTCGTTACTATCAATGGATGCGGTCCTTCCGAAGAATATAAGAAGGTAAAAGAAGCCTTAGAACTACATTCAAAAGTCAAAGAAAGAAATGCTAAAATAGGCAAAATTCGTTTCCTCCCACACGATGAAAATCAGAAAGATAAAGACCTACGATTTGAAGCAGACCTGTTAGATGACAAAGGGAACATTATTGGGAAAGCCGAAGGATTTCGTGTGGAAGGGTTTGGCACACGCATATTTCGTGTCCGATATAATGATGAACCTGAACCACCTCCCCGCCAACGTGGACAACGCCCCCGAAGACAAAGACCCCCTACCCCTCCACCCACAACAAATGAACAATCCTCCGTTGACCACTTATCAAATTAAAATACCAACTTTACATACAAATTTTTTTGTTTTTTCACAACAAATAAATAATATATTTCAAACATATTAATCAGCATACTTTAATTAAAATATTAAAGAAAGATATTTTTTCCTTTCTCACCAATTATGTGTTAGATTTGAAGTTGTTGTATAAAAACGAGTTGTGTTTTTAGATGAGAGTAAATAGAATCAAAAGAACTAATGCTAATATAGTATTTAAGAAGTAAAGATTTTTCCTCATTTTATTTTTGATAATACCCCTAAACTACTTTATTTCCCTGTATCACACACCAAAATAATGCATAAACTTTGTTAACAAATTCCATTCGATATATCTATATATAAAGAGAACCTATGGTAACTGAATAGTGATAAAAAAAGAAAAAAAAGCGGCCGAGATCATTTTCTCTTTTTTCCTTTAAGCGATTTTAAATTATCCACAGCATCAGCATCGCCTCGCTTTACCGCCTTCCCAAAACATTCCCTTGCCTTACCATAATCCTGCGGAACACCCCGACCATTATAATACATCACACCTAAATTATACATAGCATCAGCATTGTCTTTTTCTATTACCTTCTCATACCACTGCCGTGCCTTACCATAATAAATTCACTATTTCCACCTCCCTAATCTATCGTATCGTACAGTTCTCTAAATAGTGGCTCCAATACTGTATCACTATCAGGGGAAATGCTTAATAAGATGTAATAATTCATTTTATGGTTATTTTAATCTCTACGCGAATAACAAGTCTGCTGAATAAAAAAAGCCTAAACACATTATAACAATAAAACATAAGGGGAGCTCTCTGGATGAGAAAATAAATTTCTTAATAAAAAAACTCCCTATCTCATTAACTCTTTTAATTATTTTTTTCTTTTTAACATAGTCCCCGGTTTGTAATTATTAACCAGTTCCTCCGCTTCTCGAATCTCTTTACTACTGTTTCCAAAAAACCAACCTGTTAATTTTTCTCTTTCTCTTTTCGCCATTTTATATATATTACTATCCTCCCCCCCATACTTCATTGCAAGTGTATACCATGCGTATGCTAATACTCTGTCCTTCGAAACACCATTTCCTTCAGCATACATCAGTCCTAATTTATACATTACAGATGCATCTCCTTTTTTCAGAGCCCATTTACATTTATATGTTGACCACGCCACCCACGAGCCGAAAATATTGACTATTATTAAAATCGCTATAAAAACTTTTATACTTTTTCTAATAATTTTTATATTTTTTAAAGCATTCATTGCTTCAGCATTCCCATACTCTCTTGCCTTCTCATACCATTGTTGAGATTTCTTATAATTGAAACTGTTTTTATACATCTCTCCTAAATAAAGCATTGCATCTGAATGTCCTTTTTCTGCTGCTTTTTCATACCACTGCCGTGCTTTAGTATAATCCTGCGGAACACCCCGACCTTCTTCATACATCACACCTAAATTAAACATTGCAGTGGCATTGCCTTTTTCCGCTGCCTTCTCATACCATTCCCGCGCCTTAGCATAATCCTGCGCAACTCCCCGACCATTATAATACATCCAACCCAAATTATACATAGCATCGGCATTGCCTTTTTCTGCTGACTGCTCATACCATTCCCGTGCCTTAGCATAATCCTGCTTTACCCCCTTACCTTCTGCATACAAACTACCCAAACAAAATTGGGCTTCCGCATCTCCATTT
>JAIWNQ010000101.1 GCA_020216745.1 Candidatus Hydrogenedens sp. | reverse complement strand
AAAAGCAAATAAACACCGACAATACCTGCATCAAGAAATGAAAAATGTGATAACATCCTCTTTAACCCTTATAAGTTAAATGTTTGTTAATAAATTACAAAGAATCATACCAAACCTATTATTTCTTCACCAATTTCAAATTAAAAACCCCTCTAAAAGATGTATTGGGTTCTTACTCTTCGTTCTTTTTCTTTAATCGTTCACAGAGAATGTTAATGATGTTTAGTAATAGCCGTACTGCTGTTTGTTTAGTCAACAATTTATGAAATGAAGTTTCACTAAAAATTAATAGTTGTGAATCTTGGAGAACTTTCACAGTGGCTGAACGCGGTTCTTTAGTAAATAATGCCATCTCACCAAAAATTTCACCACTATCTAATGTAACAATTTGTTTCTCGTCCCGATACACACCAACAGAACCACTTAAAATTAAATAAACATGATTACCCATACTCCCCTGATAAAACACAACCTCATCTTTCTTAAAGTGGACAATAAGCCCACTATCGAACAATCGTTCTACTTCATCTGAAGATAACCCTTTAAATAGGGCAGACACAATACCTTCTTGTTTTGTAAATACGTCGTCCATATATACAGTCTGTTATAAAATTTATTTTCAGAAAATTATATCCAATACACAAATCTTCGGCATAGTGGGCATAAAAATAGATTATCTTTTTCCTGCTTTACTCTTTGGACAAAATCTGTAGATAATGTCATAAAACAACCATGACAGGTATTGCCCTCAATAGGCACTACTGCAGGTGGTCTTCTTTCTTTTAGCTTATCATAATGTTGGAGTGTATCTTTAGAAATGAGAGAACGCAAATTATCTATCTTCTGTTGAAGTTGCTTTTTTCCACGTGTAGCCACTTTAAATTCTTCTTCAATCATTTGAAGACGTATTAACAATAGAATTTCAGGGACAGGACCCGATGGGGGTGGGGTAATTAAAACCCTTTCGTCTGGTTTTTTTTCTAAATGAGACAATTTATTTTGCTCATCCTGTTTTAGAAGTAAATCTAATAACTTGTCATGAATTGCTTTTGCCGATGTCTGTTTTATAATCGTCTGGACATTCTCCTTTTTCGAAAATACCTTCGATACACTTGAAAGAAGACTTAAATAAACATGGTTCTGTGTAGGGGGATAGCAGATTAAGATGACTAAAAATACAGGTTTGCGGTCTTGAGCAACAAAATCAATACCATCTGGAATACGTGCTATCGCGGTAATTATCTTATTTAAACCGCGAATACTCGCATGCGGTAAAGCAATACCATTTCCAACACCAGTACTATCTACCGACTCTCGCTCTATAACTGCGGAAAGAACCTTTTCGCGGTCTGTTATCTTGCTTTCTTCTTTTAGCAAATCTACCAATGATGAAATGACCTCTTGTTTACTTTGCGCTTCTAACTTGGGAATTATTGTTTTAGGTGAAAAAAACTTCTCAAAATCCATATCCATTCCCTTTTTCCTTGATTAGGGTTAAAAATAAAAAATCATAACAAACTATAAATATTATTATTCTTTAAAGACGTTTATTTCCAATTATTATGTAGGATAAAACAAAACGGTCAAAAAATAACTCTTTCCCTTTTATATCTGACATAATCATTTAGAAAAAATAATTACACCTCACTTTCCTGATACAGAATTGTAACTACAATTATTGTTTCCTGGTCTCTACCATCGTGTCTTGCTGATGTGCATGGGCATTGTGCTATCTGAATGATTTTAGGGCGTGTCCGTTTAATCCAATCGTTTATCAAATTATCCATTTGATGAAGTCCTTCTACGCTTGCTTTACCGATAAAAGACTGAACCCTCATAAATGTTTCTCCTTGTCTACAATAATTATATATCACATTGTTTTAATACTTTTTCAATAGCGTTCCGCATTACATCCACAGGGGCAGGTATCCCTGTCCATAATTCAAATTGTAATACTGCTTGTTCTACGAGCATTTCTATCCCTGTTATTACTGTGCAATTCCTTTTTTGTGCTTCCTTTATCAATTCAGTGTACAGTGGTCGATATACCATATCAAATACGACATGCTGAGAAGAAAGAACATCAAAAGGGAAAGCCAATTTCTCGGAGTTATGTCCCTCCATCCCCATAGGTGTCCCCTGTATAATGATTTCATGTTCCGTAATATACTGCTGAATGTCCTCACTTAAGTATCCATGTTGAAAAAGAATATTAGGATAAGCATGTTTTAGATCAGTAAGCAGTTTTTCCAGCCGTGACGGTGTTCTACCGAGTATAGTAATCTGTGCAGGTTGTACCATTTGAGCAAAAGTAAACGCAACAGCACGAACAGCACCGCCAGCACCGAGGAAAAGAATTCTCTTCCCCGACAAGGTAACACCTGCCCTTGAAAAAGCCTTGAGTGTCCCTTGACCGTCTGTATTCGTTCCCAAAAGTTGTTCCCCTTCGTGAGTAATTGTGTTAACACTACCTATTTTCTGGGCAACTGGATCGACTCTATCAAGATATTGGATTACTGCCTCTTTGTGGGGGATGGTTACACTTATCCCACGAAATCCATCAAGAGCACGCATCCCTTTTAGACAACCTTCAAGGTCGGTAACATCAAAGGCAAGATAAACATAATTAAGACCTAAACTCTGAAACCCAGCATTATGAATGACAGGGGACAACGAGTGTCGAACTGGATGTCCTATTACTGCACATAATTTTGTATTTACATCAATTTTCATATTCAATACTTTTAATTAATTAACCTGGAGGCCATCCCAATTCTCTACCTCCTAAAATATGCAAATGAATGTGAAAAATAAGCTGGCCACCATGAGCGTTACAACTTAAAACATATCTAAAGCCAGGTTCTGCAATTCCTTCCTTTTTTGCAATTTCATTTGCCCGTAAAAGCATCCTTCCTAAAAGAGCCTCATCCTCTTCACTGGCATCCGTTATCCGAGCAATATGCTTCCGTGGTATTAAAAGAACATGAACGGGTGCTGCAGGATGAATATCTCGAAAAGCATAAAATTCATCATCAGAATATACTTCTGTCGAAGGTATTTCTTTACGTGCTATTTTACAAAACAGGCAATCTTCACTCATGATAATATCTCCCTATCGTTTATATTTATTTTGCTAAAAAAATATCGTGCTAATCAAATGAAAAATCCTTTTGGGGCGATTTCTCAAAATAACCTTGTTTTCCCAAAATAAAAAAAGAACCTAATAAAGCAGACAATTCACTACGATATACATCAGGCCCCAAATAAATAGGCTTTGCCCCTGCTTTCTCCGCCATTGCAATCTCATTTTCAGAAAAATCCCCTTCAGGTCCGATGATAAGCCCACAGGGCTTGGAACAGTCTACTTGAGATATGGACATTGACGAACGTGAAGCCGTAGCTATCAATAATTTACCCTCAAAATCTTTGATTGCTGATAACAAACCCTCATGCATAGTTACATTTGGGAACCAAGGTCGACCGACAATTTTACATGATTGAACCACCCATCTCTTTATTTTATCATCTCGCCGTATGGGACGCGTCGAGCGTTCCGACTGAAAAAAACGAAATTCTGAAATACCCATCTCAGTTCCATATGTCACTAATGTTTCAATGGCATTATCCCGATGTAACCAGCCAATAATCAAACAGACATCCGTTTCTTTTTGAATATATTGATATTTGATTATCTTTGCAGTTAATATGTCTTTACAGATATTAGTTACCTTACAAAACCACTTTCCTCCTTGCCCATCAATAAAACCGATATGCTCCCCTACCTTCACTCGAACAACACGAATAGCATGATGAGCCTCTTCCCCTTGTAAAACAATATCCCCTTCTTTTGGAGAGTGATGTGGAATTACAAAGTAAAATAAATGAGACATATCAAACATCCTTTAAATAACCGTCGATTTTCTATACTTTATGAGTGTATGTTAAAATAAATCAATTTTCAACTTGGGGAGTCATAAAAATGAATGATAACAAAAACAAAATCGACTTAAAAGCGATGTATCGCACTAAAACAGAAGGCTCTTTCCCAGAATCTATCAACGTATTGGGAAAACAATGGATTAAGGTTGAAGACCTTCGATACGGAACCAATCCACATCAGCCAGCTGCATTTTATAGACCTGCGGATGGAACTAATATCTTTTTGGGGGCATATCAAATTTTGAAAACAGGCAAAAGTGGGTTGTCTCAAACAAATCTTGAAGATTTACACCATGCCTTTGGAATACTAAAATATTTGCAAAAACCTGCTTGTGCAGTTATGAAACATTGCAATCCGTCAGGTGTCGCAATCCAACAGGAAGGCCAAACGTTAGCAGATGTTTACCGCCGTGCACGTGATGCCGACTCGCAAGCAGCCTTCGGTGGCGTTGTCGCTTTTAATGTTGAAGTCGATGAAGCAACTGCAATTGAAATTATGCAAACCGTAATTGAAGGAGTCTCCGCTCCATCTTTTACACCAGAAGCATTGTCCGTTTTTAACGATTTTGAAAAATATAAAAAGAATAAAGAAATACGTATTATTAAGGTACCTCCATTAGACCTTTTACCCAAATATATTGGAGATAGTATCACGACATGGGAAATGAAAGTTTTTGATGACGGTAGCATTGTGTTGGCTCAGCCATATCTTACAAAAATAAGAAGTGCCAATGATTTCATAAAGGCTTCTGTAGAACATCCGAAAAAAGGAAAGATTGAAAGTGAAGTTATCCCCTCTCAGCAAGAATTGGAAGACCTTCTTTTTGCCTGGTATATAAACATCCATGTTCGTTCGAATGGCGTCGTAATTGTAAAAAATGGACAGACATTAGCAGTTGGGACAGGACAACAAGACCGCGTCGGTGCTGTCGAACAAGCTATAGAAAAAGCAAAGAAAAAGTATAAAGGTAGTGAAACTCTCGACGGTGCAGTTCTTGCCTCGGATGGCTTCTTCCCATTTCCTGATGCAGTAGAAACTGCTGTGCGTGAAGGAATACATGCCATTGTTCAACCCGGTGGAAGTGTTAACGATTATGATGTTATTGAATTTGCCAACCGCGTAGGTGTGGCTATGTTATTTACGGGTGAGCGTTGCTTCTCTCATCACTAATTTATAAATCTTCAAATAACCGCATATACCTGAAATTGTCTACATTGATATGCCCCCATGCGTCCATACTGTCGTCAATAATCTCAACCTCAGCTTTCTTCCCTTTATATTCAGACACCATCCAAATTTCAGCCTGCATATCCTCCCGATTCTCTTTGTTTTTTGATGTCCTTACAACTTTACCATCAACATAAAGTCGAACTTCCAATCCCGAGCCTTTACCACCACCTAATAGAAACCAAATAGCAGGCCCACGGATAATAAAAGGTTCCGAACGTAAAGTCCCAAAAGCCATATCCTTACGAACGCTCCCCGGTTCCTCTCCCGGTTTCCCTTGGTAACGTTCATAAGTACCTATCCAATATTTGCCCTGATGATTAGAATGTTTACCGTATTCTCGTGCCGCAGGATTGTCTCCCAATGTCGGTTGATTCTCAAAAGCGGAACCTTCACCTTTCCAATGGTCTAAATTACCTGATTCAAAATCGCTATTCGGAAACAAAAGCATATTATCAGGTACCCGATACCCACGAAAGTCATCCGCATTAATACAGCCCCATACACCTTTTTCCTTGTCAATAATAGATATAACCGATGACATAGACATAAATTCTTTAACATCCCAAAATTCTCTTCGCATCATCGGATGATTTAATCCGTACGATTCACGAACAACTTCTCCATTGACAATCAACCTCACCGCAGTTGTTTTTTTCATACCACCCCCAATTAAGAAGCCAATGTACGGAGTATCAATTGTAAAAGGCTGTGAAATTAATTCCCCAACCGCTTCGTTCTTTTGGGTCTCCCCCGCTTTCTGATGTGGCAGAGCCTGATAATTTTCAAATGTACCTATCCACCAATTCCCCTCTGGAAGTGCCGATTTTGGTGCTTCTCTAACAAGGACGTTATCACCATACGTCGGCTGATTTATAAATGCTTTACCAAAAGCTCGCCAATTTTCTAAATTGCCTTGCTCAAAATTACTATTTGGGAATAATAATTTAGCACTTTTTGAAAATCTTGGAATAGGTGTTGATACAACTTGTGCAATCGAAACAAAAACTATAGCAAACATGCTAATGAGTAAAAGTAATAATTTCTTTCCCATAATCAAATCCTTATAGTAACTTTGCTCTTTATGTGCATTTCAATTATAACGGATTTTAAAGTTATAATTTCACCTGCTAAATCAGGTTAAAATCATTTTTTGTTAATACCTAAAAAATTGTATACTATATACTTTGAAAAATCGTTAAACTTAAAATCCTTATGAGGATTTAAGAGTGGAAGATAAGGATATTTCACAAAATTTACCATTTGACAGAGGGTTAAATATTTACATATCCGAGATTTCAAAGATTCCTTTACTAAGTGCGGAGGAAGAAAGAAAATTAGCATTCCGCATGCATAAAGGGGATGGCTCGGCAAGACGAAAATTGATTCTTTCCAATCTTCGTCTGGTTGTAAGTATTGCAAAAAGGTATGCCCGCTTCGGCGTGCCCATTTTAGATTTAATAGAGGAAGGAAATATTGGACTTGTAAAAGCAGTCGAAAGTTTCGACCCCAAACATGGAACAAAATTTTCTACCTATGCAACATGGTGGATTCGACAAGCAATCACACGCGCACTATCAAACCAATGCCGAACCATACGCGTCCCCACGTACTTAAACGAACACTTATTAAGATATCGAAAAATCATAGAGGATTACTTCAAAAAAACAGGAGCATATCCATACCCAGAAGAAATTGCAAAAATATTAGGTATCTCGGTTGATGAGGCGGAGCAATTACAAGAGTCTAATGAAACTGTAATGTCATTCGATTTCATACAAAGTATCGATGATAGAGAAGACCCGTATGCCAGCGCCAAAATTAAAACCTCCTTTCGAGTAGAAAGTTTTGCTGAAGATATTGAGAAGGAGCAAGATCTGGAATTCCTTATCTCGTTACTGCCAAAAAATGAAGCCGAAGTAATGCGCTATCGTTATGGCCTTGTTGATGGAAAACCTCATACACTGGAAGAAACAGGAAAAGCATTAAATCTCACCCGAGAACGAGTTCGTCTATATGAACGACTCGCTTTAAAATTTCTGAGAAAATACGTTGCCAATAATAAAGACTTGTTCTAATATTTAACATCCAAGATACCAAGGAATTGAAAAATATGGATCTGAAAAAAATCATTCGCAATGTGCCTGATTTTCCCAAACCAGGGATACAATTCAAGGATATAACCACTCTACTCTTGAATCCTGAGGCATTCCATTATGCTATCGATTGCTTCGTGCAACATTATCGACCCATGAATATTCAAGCTATTGTTGCTATTGAGTCTCGTGGATTCATTTTCGGCTCTGCTATCGCTTATTTAATGAATATACCTCTGGTTCTGGCAAGGAAAAAAGGAAAACTTCCGTATGAAAAAATATCAGAAAGTTTTGCATTAGAATATGGCTGGGATACAATCGAAATGCATATTGATGCATTAAAGGAAGGACAACGCACAGTTATTATTGATGATTTACTCGCCACAGGTGGAACTGCATCTGCGGTAAAAAACTTGATTGAGCAATTAAATGCAATCCCAGTTGAGGCAGGCTTCGTAGTCGAACTCCCAGCTCTTAAAGGCAGAGATGCTCTTACCCCTCTCCCCGTGTTTTCATTAGTGCAATATGACGACCTCTAATAAAAAACACACTATATATTATGACATCAACAAAACCACCATCAATTCTGAAAATTTTATTCTTAACTGCAAGACCCAAAACATTAGGAGCAAGTATTGCCCCCGTTATAATGGGAACCGCTATCGCAGTTCGAGATGGACATTTCCACGCAATTTCTGCTATATGTTCCTTATTAGGTGCAGTACTAATTCAAATATTATCTAACTACGCTAATGACTATTTCGATTTCGTAAAGGGGGCTGACCGTGAAAACCGTGTAGGTCCAATACGTGCAACCAGTGCTGGTTGGCTTACTCCAAAGCAAATGCAGTTAGCATTGGCTATTCTTGTGATTACATCTTTACTCCCTGGAGGGTATTTAATTTATAGAGGTGGTTTGCCCATTTTGACCATTGGGGCGGTTTCATTAATTCTTGCTTTTGCCTATACCGCAGGACCAATACCCCTTGCTTATCTGGGTTTGGGAGATTTATTCGTCTTTGTATTTTTTGGTCCTGTCGCTGTGATGGGAACCTATTATGTTCAATCTTTTCAAGTCTCATTACATGGGCTTTTAGTAGGATTTTCCGCAGGATGTCTCTCAATAGCCATCCTTACAGTAAACAATTATCGTGATGTTGAAAATGATGCTGTTGTCGGCAAACGAACACTTGCAGTTCGACTCGGCAAAAAGTTCGCTCAAATCGAATATATTACGATGCTTCTTATGAGTGTTGTTGTTATTCCTCTCATTCTCGCATTCAATAAAGGTGGGCAAAAAGATGTGCTGTTATTAATTGTTCTTATAATTCCTTCTTTATTCTTGATAAGGGCTATGTTTCGCCTTAAAGGTAGTGAGTTAAACTTACTATTAGCCAATACAGCGAAATTACTGTTGCTATACAGCATCCTTTTTTCTATATTGTGGATTTATTAATGAAAAAACCTGTTTATATTCGAAAATTATCCCTTTATCGTTACGAAATTCCGTTAAAAACGACGATCTTTATTCGGGGACTTCCATTCTCTTCTAAACAAGGACTGGTCATAAAGTTTGAGGATACAGAAGCTAACGAAGCATGGGGAGAAATCTCTCTTCTACCACCAACAGAAGAAAAAATAAAAAGATGTATAGAATGGATAGAAAAAAATTATAAACATTTTTTAGGTAAGATTGATTTGTCCTTTCTGGATAAATGTCCAGAAATAAAATTTGCCACTGTTAGTGCAATTAATTGTCTAAATTGCAATGTAGATAACTACTCTGACACACCTATAAAAATGAACGCACTTCTCGCAGGCGAGTTTCCTACAATCCTTGAAGAAGCCGAACGGAAAAGAAATCAGGGCTATTCTATTTTTAAACTAAAAATAGGGGAATATCCTTTAACAACCGCTGTTGAGTTAATAACCCAGATACAAAAAATAATCGGGAATGAAGCCCAAATCGTTTTAGACTTAAACCGACAATGGACACTGCACCAAACTTTAGATCTTACAGCACAGATTGAAAATAAAAGGATACTGTATATCGAGGATCCAGTTAAAACATTGGAGGAATTACCAACCTACCTTAATACATCACCTATCAAAGCAGGGATTGACGAATTCCTTGAGACATGGAACATTGCATTAGAAAGTATATGCAAAAATTATTTAGAGAACATAGTCTTTGTAATTAAACCCTCTATACTTTATGGAACAGAGACATGGCAAAAGGTATGTAACAACAAATCTACAATGAAGGTTATTACATCTGCATGGGAGACAGGCATCGGCTTACGAGGAATATTAAATTTACTCTTCCGAAACGAAGTACATGTAGAATTCGTTGGCATGGATACCTATTCCTACCTCGAACATGACATCATAACCCCACCTCTTTCCCTCACATTTCCTCAAATATCTCCCTCTAAAATTAAAGAACCCTTCTCAATAATACAACACCAATTAGAAACAATCCTCTCATGCAAAAAATAAAATTAACAAATGTTTGTCCTAATATCTATTTGCCCTTAAATAATACTTGAATAACTTTGTAATATATTGTCTGGATACTAATAATTGAAATGAATTAACTACATATTATTATGAAGAGAGTCTCCGTGTTATTGAACGTTCTGAGGGGATGGGTTCTGGTTTTTTCACGAAGATGTGTTCCATGGAAGGAAATTTTTCCAGAGGATGTTTGGACTCACTATATAACTGGATAAGATGG